>DIMZ01000209.1 GCA_002425825.1 Cloacimonetes bacterium UBA5553
TCACTGGTTCGAATCCAGTATCACCCACCATTTTTTTGCCCAGATATAAAGAACCCGGTTTACTGATAACCGGGTTCTTTGTTTTTTTACTTATGAGGGTTTATTAGAATCTGTAGCCGATACCAACGTTACCGGAGATGGAATTGGTGTTATATCTGCCAGCCATGTTATTGGCAGTTTGTTCGGTTGGCTTAATCTCGCGTTCGCCGAAATGGACGTATTGAGCATTAACGTCGAAATAGAACATACCGAGATTGCGTCCATAACCGATGTTGCCGCTAAGCTTGGTGCTAATATCGGAAAGGGNNTCAGGAATGGGGCTTTGGTCCATAAAGAAACCGGCTCTAAAGGAATTGCAGCCCATCAGGTATTCTGTTCCCAAACTGATGCGATGAGTATCTTCCCATTTGAAGGGGATTATGCTTTCTGTAGTTCCCAGCACGTTGGCAGGGGTTTCCATCTTAACTTTCACTTCTTCCATGCTGCTCCACAGGGTGTAGCTGTAGTCCAGATTAACAGCCCAATTTGGCATAACTTTGTAAGACACGCCAAGACCGATGTCTGCGGGAAGATTTAGCTCGGTTGTAATGTCGGATTTACCGCCTAATTTTTGAGCAGTGGGAACTAAAGGCTGCGGCTTCCACATGTAAATCTCTGCTTCTCCATCCATCGATACTTTGCTGGGCAGTTTGCCGGATAAGCCGAGGGACAAGCAGGGGGTTGGCTTATAAAGAAAACCTACATTGGCACCAAAGCCAATGCCATTACCACTCATGTCGGAGCTGATGGGCTGCAAATATGCGGTTGCTCCAAGTGCGGGGTTAAACGATATCTTACCAAGCTCAATGGTGGTGTACATAACGCTTATGCCCAGTCCGGCAGACAGATTTGGCATAATCTGATATGCAACGGAGGGATGGATATCTATTACAGCAATGGAGCTTTTCAGTTCATTTTCGGGGAATCCATCAGCATAGGTTAAGGGGCCGGTTGCATTTGTGGATGTGGGGAACTTATAAACATCCCAGGTGGTTCCCAAGCCATAAGGCACATACACGCCCAAACCGTATTTAAGCTTTGGTTGTTTTGCCATGGTTACAAAAGCATTCGGGAAAGCTCGCAGGCTTTTTTCTGCTTCATATTCTTTGTCGCTAAAGCCAGGAACGGCAGTATATTGAGTTCCTTTGGAATCCCAAGTGCCGGAAGGCATAATAAATGTTCCGCCCAAATCTAATAAGTTATTGTTTATAAACCCTAATCCTGCGGGGTTCCAATACATGGCTGTGGCATCATCTGCCAAACCGCGGAAGGCTCCACCCATAGAAGTAGCGCGGGACCCCACCCCGGTAAGGGCAAATCCACCCGCAAACAGCATGGTGCCGATGCAGAGGAAGCTAAGGATAAGAGTTGTGAGTTGCATTTTTTTCATAGTGTTAACTCCTTGTCAATAAAGCATTATGTTACGTTTTATGAATAAAGCATGTTATTGCAATGCGGTATCATCGGTCAAGGATTATTTTACCAAAAAGACCAGTGCACATAAATGGAACACTGGCTTCAGCCAGTTGGACCACCGGATTTATCCGGTAATAGGGCAAAAACTTCAGTTAATGGGATTCTATCTTTACTTGCTAACCAGATAAATCTGGTAAATCCAGCCGAATCAATTCGGCGTTCCAGATTATTCATGATCTAACAAAACTAAATAGCTTGTTTGATGTTTGGTTACAGCTTCCCTTCCCGTCACAGGGGAACCGAAGCGGAGTTCATCGGGGGATCATCGGGCTTTTGCCCGTTCAAGCCCCGATGAAACCCTCTTCGAAACCGCTTCGGTCAGCAAGCACCCCCGAACGATATAAAAAACGATCCACACGCCAATAGATGAAGCATAACAGAATAAATGCAGATAACTTGGGCAATCACTCCGGTATAATAGCCCAGTGGTGAGTGCCTTGGGACAACAGATAATAGCCTGGGGTAAGCAAAGAGTGGAAAAGTGGAAGAGTGTAAAAGTGAAACCAGGACTAAGCATAGAGTGTTTGGAATCTAATGCACAGGCATAACTATAATTCGTGTAGATTAGTGAAATTCGTGGACAATAACTGAAATAACTTGTGTAAGGGCTAACCGGTGTACGGGACTGCGTTACTTGCCTATGCAGAAATTGCTGAAGATGTTATCCAGCATTTCGTCGGTGCTAACCGTGCCCACAATCTCTTCTATAGCATTGGCAGCGGAGATTAGCTCAAAGGCAATAAACTCATAACCGGCATTATCATCCAGTGCGGCTTTGGCATTTGTGAGTGCAAGCTTGCTTTTGGCGAGTGCGGCGAGGTGCCGGCTATTGGTGGCAAGAGGTTCATTAAGGATGTCGTCACTAAGCATCAATCGCTTCAGGATTGCAGAGCTAAGCGCATCCAGTCCCTTGGGCTGAATAACGCTGCAATAGATGTCGGAGCTGTCGAGAGGCTTGGCAGGAGAAAGCAAATCCGCTTTGCTATATACAATAATGGTTTTGTGCAGGTAGTCAGGATTTATTTCCGTAGCGTCGCAAGAGGCACGCTGAGATGCATCGATAAGATAGATAATGATGTCGGCAGATTGCATCAGTTCATAGCTTTTGGCAATGCCTGCGGATTCCACTTCGTCATTGGAGCTGCGTAAGCCAGCTGTGTCATATATCACCAATGGGAAGCCGTTTAGCGAGATGCTTTCTTCCAGATAGTCACGGGTGGTGCCGGGGTGGGCGGTAACAATGGCGCGGTTTTGTTGCAAGAGCGCATTGAACAGCGAAGACTTCCCCGCATTCGGCGCACCCGCAAGGCAAATCTTTATTCCCTCACGGATGCAGCGTCCCTGCTCTCCCTTTGCAGTAAGGGCAGAAATGTCGTTTATCAATCCTACAATTCTGTTGTTTAGATCATCAAGGTCTATCTGTGGCAGGTCTTGATCGGCAAAATCAATTGCCAGTTCGCAGCGCAGCCTTGCCTCGCCAATGCGTGCCAGAATGCCCTGTAAATGGCTGCCAAGCTTGCCCTGAAGCTGCATAAGGGCGGCACTTTCGGCCTTGGAAGCCTTGGCGGTGATAAGGTCGTTAACCGCTTCTGCCTGGCTGAGATCAAGCTTGCCATTAAGATAAGCCCGAAGCGTGAATTCTCCCGGCTTTGCCATGCGTGCGTGCAGCAACAGGCATTCCATAATTCTACTTGCCAGATTCGGATTGCCATGGCAGGATACTTCCACGCTGTTTTCGCCAGTGTAGCTATGAGGAGCACGGAATACGCTGAGTAGCACTTCGTCTATCGGCTTGCCCTGAGCATTGTGAAACATGCCGTGTATAAGGCGATGAGAGGGAGAGGACAGCAGTTTATCCGCGGGTGTAAAATACTTTGCCACAATGCTAATGGCATCGCTTCCGCTTATGCGCAGAACCGTTATCGCGGCATTACCCGCGGCACTAATCTGTGCGCAGATGCTGTCGTGCAATGTCAATTGGGCAAGTCCTTTATAATTACATGAGATAGCTTTTCGGTGGTGAAGCCTATCTCGTCTAAAAGCAGCTCTGTGTTACCATGAGTTATAAACTTGTCGGGATAGCCGAAGTTGGTGGTTTTTGTATCGCTTTGGGCTAATATCTGGCAGATATGCGAGCCTGCTCCACCTATAATGCTGCCATGCTCAAAGGTGTAAACATGTTTGCAGCCGGAAGCAATGGCGATAATGGCATTGGCGTCCAGGGGCTTAATGCAGTTTAGCTTTATCAGCTTGGCTTCTATGCCTTGATTGTTCAGGATGTTCCACACTTCATGGCAGAGGCTGAAAGCATCACCTGTAGCGATCAGGGCAATGCTGCCGTTATTGTGCTCTATTCCCAATGCAAATGGTGAATATGGCTGCGCAAGCTTTTGCTCCGGCAGGCAAAGAGCTGTGCCCCGGGGGTAGCGGATGGCAACTGGGCCGTCCATATAGCTTGCCGCCCAATTCATCATTGCTTCCAGTTCGGCGGTGGTATGTGGAGACAGGATTACCAGATTGGGTATGTAATTCATAAATGAGATATCGAAAGCTCCGTGATGGGTGGCTCCGTCTTCGCCCACCAAGCCTGCGCGGTCGATGCAGAAAACAACAGGTAAGCGGGGCATGGCAACGTCGTGAATAACCTGGTCTAAAGCTCGCTGCATAAAGGTTGAGTATATCGCTACAAATGGCTTTATGCCTTTAGTTGCCATTCCGGCTGCCAGGGTAACCGCATGCTGCTCTGCTATGCCAACATCAAAGAAACGCTCAGGAAAGCTTTGCTCAAATGCACTTAACCCTGTTCCGGTTGCCATAGCCGCAGTAATGGCTGTAACAGAGGGATTGTTCGATGCTATTTCAACCAAGTGGTTTCCCATTGCCTCGCTCCAGCTAACCTTGCTTCCGCATTTTGGTTTTCCGCTTTTGGCTTCGAAGGGGCCGATGCCATGGAATAGGGAGGCATTTTTCTCTGCGGGGGCATAACCCTTTCCTTTTTGAGTAACCACATGGATTAGCACCGGGCCAACCATGTAGTTTTTTACGCGTTCCAAAATGGAATGCAGATGGTCGATATCGTGTCCATCGATGGGGCCAACGTATTTGAATCCGAGGTCTTCGAAGATGATATTGGGCACCAGGATGTTTATCATCGATTCTTCCAGCTTTTGTGCGCCGTAAATGAAGCGGCGGCGGACACTGGAAGGCAGGCTGGAGCTAAGATCCCAAATCTGCTTCTTTAGGGTGTTATAGGAACGGCTTGCCATCATCCGTGCCATGTATTTCTGTAATCCCCCCACGTTTTTGGAGATAGACATTGCGTTATCGTTTAGAATTACTATGAACTTATCTTTTTGCAGATGCCCAGCATGGTTTAGAGCTTCAAAGCTAATGCCTCCGGTTAATGCTCCATCGCCAATTACGGCTATGCAGTGACCGGATTGAGTATTTAAGTCCCTAGCACAGGCGATGCCCAGGGCAGCGGAGATGGAGGTGCTGCTGTGTCCTGTGGAAAATGCATCGTAAGGGCTTTCATCACGATTGGTAAAGCCGCTAATTCCCCCATAGCTTCTTAAGCTGGCAAAATCTGCATTACGTCCGGTTAAAATCTTCCAGGCGTAGCTTTGATGCCCTACATCCCATACTATTCTGTCTGATAGCGGGTTAAAGAGGCGTAACAGGGCGATGGTGAAATCTACTGCACCCAAGCTGGGGGCGATATGTCCGCCCTTTTGCGAGCCGACTTCTACAATGCGGGCACGCACTTCCTTTGCCAATAGCTTTAGTTCATTGGGTTTTAGCTCTTGTATCTGTTTAGGATCGGTTATAGTTTCTAATATCATGACAGTCCCTTTTTTAGATGTTTAGGCTTTGGTTCGGGATTCCTCAATCTTAACTATTATCAGTTCTAAGATAACCAAAGCAAAGGCAATAGCCAGCAAGCTTTTCCAAAGGTCGTGTCCGAGGCGTGAGAAGAAAAGCTTGTTTTCCCAATCATTACCCAGGTTTTTTACTCCCTTGGGGATGTTCTTGCGGTTTGCGGAGTCTTGATAGTCTGTGTTTATCGCTACTGCGCTTTCTTTGGGGCTGCCTGGCTCTAGAATGTAGATTCCAGGTTGGCTTGCTGTGTGACGACGGCTGCTAAGAAATTCACCATTTGGCAGAACCAGAGAATTAAAGTTCAGCACATCTCCTATGCGGCCTGAGCTTTCTTTTATCTCGGTATTAGAGATATAATCGAAGGTTCTAAAGGCAAGCACCGGGAAGGCAGGGTCTAAGAAGAAAGTGTTTTCCAGTGAGGCTATGTTCCAAAGCCACAAGGCTTGCTTATCTTTTTGCAGGGCAAGCGGAGCGTTGCCTGCACTCACTATACCGGTGGAGCTTGACGATTCAGTTTGCCAGTAGCTGGCAATGTTCCCGTTTTTAAGTGCTTTGCCGGAGATAAGTGAACTTATATAGTGGTACTTACTTAGCTGGTCTATAAAGATAGCTTTGTTGCTGCGGTCTTTTAGCTGGATGCCAAATGCAGACTTTATGTAGGATTTTAAACTGGTATCGGCATTATTGCCCAGGCATACTAATAGCCCTTGATTGCGTGAGCTGACGGCTGCCAACACTTCCTGCAATCTGGGGCTGATATTACCGGGCTCAAAAAGAATAATCATCTGATAGTTATCCAGGGCAGATATACTAAGAGCATCGGGATTGATTATGTTGGGAGTGGAATTGGTATATACACTCAGCATCGAGCTTAGTATAGCAGGTAAAGCTGTTAATCTGCTAACTACAGCTACTGAGGGTTTGCTATAGAACGGGAAGGCAAAGTAGCAACGGTTGTCATAGGTTTGCCGTTCGTCCATCACCTCTATGTAACCACTTTGCCAGCCATCGCTCGGCACATCGCAGACAATAGTTTCTACAATGCTTTGACGGGCGGGGATGGATACAAACTTCTCGGCTACTTTCACATCTTTGATTACAGCCTTTACCAACACATCCTTGCGATCGACAGAGCCATGGTTTTCCAAGCTGAAGCGGATGGTTTGCTGCTTTTTCTTGTCCACCAGCATAGGCAACACAATGGCGGAAGTGCAGGCGATATTTTCGTAGCTTTGGCTTTCGGGCAAGGGGATGGAGGCAATGGGCACTGAGGCTTTCAGGGTGGTGGCATCCATGCGCATATCGCTAATAAAGTATATCTCCTTATTTGGCATCTGGCTTTCTTGCAGCTTGGTTTCAGCATAAGCCAGCATAGCCTCTGGAGACAGAGGAGTGTAGGTAACGCCAATCTGGTCTATTATTGCCTGTGGAAGCTTTCCGGCATATATCTGGGCGTTTAGCTGATTCCAGGTTTCGTTGGAAGTAATCAATATTAGCCTGTCGGCTTCATTGGCTTTGGCATTAATCTTGGTGATTGCCTCTTTTGCGTGTTGCAGATTGCTCTTGCCGGATTCTGCATACTCCATGCTGTAGGAGGTGTCTAAGATTATGGCTAGGGCTGTAGGTGGATGCTTTTTGGAGGGTTTTAGCTTTACAGAGCGGAACATTGGTCTTGCTACTGCCAAAGCTACCAGCAGGATTATTAGCATGCGGATGATAAGCAGCAGGATGTTCTTTAGCTTGCTGCGGCTCTTTTCCTGCTCTTTGCTCAGCTTAATAAACCTAATGCTGGGGAAAATCACTTTTTGGGGTTTCTTTTTTGCCAATAACCAAATCAACAGCGGCAGTATGGAAGCCGCAGTGAATATTAGTAACGAGGCATTGAGAAACGAAAGCTGAAACATCAAATGCCCAAGCTGAGGGCAAACAGATACTCACTGTCTGCCATCTTCATACCTTTGTTGTTTAGGGAAAAGTCGAAGCGTACGTTCTTGTAGTAATATCCCCCGCCAAAAGTGTAATTAATATTGTCGGTACCGTAGAAATCGCTGCTGTAAGCACCAATGCGTAAATCCATGGTCTGGCGGGATGAATTTTGCCTTGAGGGTGTGCTGGGGCTATAATCCCAGGTGTATCCATAACCAAGGTGGTAGGTTGTTTCTGCTTTGCTGGATATCTTGCTCTGTACTCCGGCATTAAAGTGGCTGGAACCGCTGTCATAACCCATGGCAAGGCTCATACGGCGTTGCAGGGATACAGAATCGTAGTTTTCCCACCAAAGCCGCGATAATATGTCGTAAGCACAGCCGGCATAGGTATAGTTTCCCTGCTTGAAAGTGAAGCCGAGATCCGAGGATAGCCCTTTTACTTTGTCGTCTATAAAGGCATCACGCACCAGCAGATTGCCAAGCTTGTATTCGGATAGATAAACCAGCCGGCCGGAGAGGAACTTCAGGTTTATGCCCGCTCCCAGCTTTTGGTATTTGGTGTCTTTGCCACCCAGGGATACTTGCACCTTGTCTAATTGATAGTCGTAATACTTGCTGCGGTTGCCGTTATCTGTGAATTCGCTGATATGGATTCCTGCCACAGGTTGATAACTAAAGGAAGCCTGCTTGGTGTTTAACACGAAGTACTTAAACTGCTTGCTTTTTAGTGAGTTGCTAATGTTAACCGCTTGCCAGAAGGCAATATCTTTGGAGTTGCTAAGCCGGAAGGAGGTGGAAAATGAGCTTATTTCATTATCCGCCAGCAAAGCCGGATTGGCATAGGCAGCAAAAGGGTCGTCACTATTGCTAAGATTCATAGCTCCTGTGCCTATGGCTATGGGTGAGACGTTATTCTCCGGAATGGCATAATCGTAGCTGGTAATCGGCAGAGTGCTCTGGGCAAACAGCGGACTTAGCAGAATCCCAAAGATTAATAGTGATAGACAAGCTTTATACATTTATTCTCCAAACTATTGAAAGCCAATTTGGCTGAGTTTATATCGGACATTATTGGCAAGGTAATATGCTCCCACACCAGTAATAATGCCCATAATGGCGTCTATAGCCCAATGGTAGTGGCAATACACCGTAGCGATAGACAAAAAGAAAGCAATTACGGCAAATACATAGCCCATCCGCCTAACGAATCGCAAAGCTGCAACGGTTAATACCAATGTGATGGCTATGTGACTGCTGGGGAATGCACCGCCAAGATGTCCCGAACTGCGGTAGATAAATACCATGATATGAGTGAATAAACCTGCGCGGTAAGTTTGCGTTATCTCCATTGCCTCCGGAATGAATCTGCCACCTATCACCGGCAGCACCGAATAGATGGTGTAGCACAGGTAAAACACGAAGGTGAGATTAAAGATTATTTCTTTGAATGCCTTTGGCTGCTTGAAGTAGAGGTAAATCGGCAGCCCGGCTATCATTGGGTAATAGCAGAAATAGGCGAAGTGAAACAGCTCTTGCAGCAGCCAATGATTATATTTTGTTCCCCAAAGCATGGATGGATAATAGCCAAAGATGCTTTTATCTATCTGCATGAACCATGGATCCAACCAGTTTGGGAAGATAACCCTGTTAAAAGCATAACCTGAAGTAAAAAAATAGCCAAACAGCAGCACAGGGTATATGCCCCTCAGAAAGCTGATTGCTTTTAGTAGCTTGCCGTTGTTTATCACCCAGGTTTGCTGTTGGCACCAAGCCAATATAAGCACGCTAATGGCAATCCCCATATAGGTTGGCATGTGTTGCCAGGCATCATAAACTCTATTAATACCAATGCTCATATAAGCTAAAACCCACCCGCAGAACAGCAGGGTTATAACATCAATGGCAGATAGAAGGTTATTGGACGATGGCTTTGTCATATAGTCTATAGGTCTTGTAGATTACTGCATCCAGCTTCTCGGCAACATGGCGCATGGCAGTGTTGTTTTCCAGAACCCAAGAGAACTCACCCTTATAATATCCCTTGGGGAGTCCGTTCTTGTATGAGTGATAGTGGAAAATGCTATCAATACCCCTGCCCTGAAACTCTTTAATAATGCCCATGGTGATTACTCTGGCAGTAGAGATACGCTTTTGTGCCCGGTATGCCTTCAGCAGGGTAATGGGATTAATCCTGCCGTTCATAACCTTTAAGACTTCATTGAAGTTCGGCAAAGCAAGGCTGAATCCGGCTTGTTTGCCGTCTATTTCGGCAATGAAAACCATATCAGGGTCGGCAATGGGGAGCAGTTCTTTTACAATATGGTCAAACTCGGCTTTGGTCATGGGAACAAAGCCCCAGTTATACTCCCAGGCTTTGGTATATATCTCAAACACGGTTTCAATATCTTTCTTGCGTTGTTTCTTGTCTCGGGAAAGACTGCGGATGCGCACGTTGCTGCGTTTGGTAAGCAAATCTACCATTCTCTCTATGCGTTCTGGCATTTGAGTGCGCTCACTTAGGTAAGCATACAAATCCATTGTCTTAGTTTACCCCCAGTTTTCATACAACGCTTGGTAGTAACGGTGATCATGTCGCATCATAACCATGGGAGGTGTGTCGAATCCATCCACCAGCAATCCGCATTCTTCATTAACAGAGAAGTTTAATGGCCCGCGCATGGAGGTAAAGCCATGCTGTTTGTTCCACTCATAGGCAGTGTTAAACAGGGCATTGGCTACAGCCTGAGCATTTATACACTCAAAGAAGCCAAAGAAACCTATGTTCTCGCTATGTTCCTTATTATGCTGAGTATTGGAGTGAGCTGATATCCTGCCTACAACTTTCTTGCCTTGCATCGCCAGATATAGCTGAACTTCAGAATGCTGATAATATGGGTTCCTGGCAGGATTAAAGAATTTCTTTTGCTCGCTTATTAGCGGTGGAACCCAATTTGGCTCGTCCTTATACAATTCAAAAGGCAGCATAATAAATTGAAGCAATTGCTTCGATGTTTCAACAGGTGCTATTTGCAGCATTAATCCTCCGAGAGCCTAAAACTCACCGAGATTTTTGGATACGATTATATTAAGAATGCCCATCAATAGTGCCACACCTAGCATTATTGGCACAAAGTAGGGCGGAAGTTCACTACGAAAAGAAGGCAGCAAAGAATAAAACACCTGAAATAGAATTACAGGCAGGATTACTATTAGATACGGCGCAAAGCGTATTTGCTTGAATCTTACCACTAATATCCAGGCAATCACTGAGGTTATAAGCATTGGATAGAAGGCAAAGTAGGCAATAAAGCCCATATAGGTAAATATCCCCCTTCCGCCTCTAAAGTGGTTTGTATATGGCAAGCAATGTCCTACCAACATGCCCAGTCCGTAAAGGAGCATCACATTATGTAAATACAGAGCCGATACGCCGGATACTGCCCCGCTTCTATCCAATAAACTAAGCAGCATTTCCACAACAAGTAAAAATACATAGGCTTTGGCAGCGTCCAATGCTCCTACCAATACACCCATAGGCTTACTGATGTTGCTATAGATGTTTTCTGTATCTGCCAGGCCGGTGCCTACCTTGTAGATGTTTAGCGATCTTGAGCTTTTGCTTATTATTCTGGCAGTGGACAGGCATCCGTAAAGATAAGACAGTATCAGGATTACAGCAAAGATTGCAAAGCTCATCTGCGCTCCTTATAGTCTCGCTGACCAAACAAGGCAGAGCCAATTCGCAGCATGTTTGAGCCTTCTTCCAAGGCAATGTGGTAGTCGTGACTCATTCCCATGGATAGATAGTCCATGTGTACATTAGGCAAGTCCATCTCCTTAACCTGGTTAAAAAGCTCTTTCATTTTGGCAAACAGCGGTCTGCTTACTTCCGGGGCGTCCAGTTTGCCAATGGTCATTAATCCTCTTATGCATAGCGTGCTATAGCGGGATATTTCCTCTATGCATGTAATGGCGTTATTAAAACTAACTCCGCTCTTGCTTTCTTCTTCGCTGATATTTACCTGAATCAAAATGTCTTGATAGCGATTGCTGCGTCCCAGGGCAAGATGCAGCTTCTGAGCTATATACACCGAATCTACAGAGTGGATAAGAGCAGGCTTCAGGCTTAATAACTGATTTATCTTGTTGCTCTGCAAATGCCCAATGAAGTGAAAGCCTTCATATGGCACCGAGATAAGGGGAAGCTTGCGCATGGCTTCTTGCACCTTGTTTTCCCCAAAATGGCTTATGCCGGCTTTCAGGGCTTCTTCTATGGCATCTACCGGATAGGTTTTGGTAACCGCCACCAGGGTAATTGCCTCAGCTTCGCGCCCAAGTGCCTTCAAGCGCGCATCTATATCCCGGCGTATGTGTTCTACGTTCTTTGCTATTTTCATTTCAGCAGTAGCATCCTTTTTTGCATTATTCCGTTTTCCAGTTTCAGCCTATACAGATACACCCCGCTGGCAACGCCTTTTCCGCCATCGTCTTTGCCGTCCCAAACCACGCTGTGATTTCCGGCTTGCATGCGTCCGCTTTGCAGGCTGCGCACCTTTTGCCCTTTCAGGTTATAGATATCCAGTGCCCCAGTCATATCTTTGGCAAGCGAGTATCTTATGGTGGTGCTGGGATTGAATGGATTGGGATAGTTTTGTAGCAGCTCGGTGCTAATTGGGCTGGTATTAGTGTCGTTTATACTTACGGTACCCGTGGAGGCGAATGAGCCTTGCCTTAGCAGGCTACCGCGATAGGTAGTCCAGGGGGCAAGCTGGGTGGATGGGGCACGCAGGTTGTAAACCACTATGCCATTGGAAAAGCCCAGCACCAGCTTTGCTATTCCATTTTCATCAAAGTCCACCAAGGTGCCGGGATTGGCTCCGTTTAGTGTGCTTACGAAGGGATAGCCCTGCTTAATGGCACCCATGCTGTTGTATATATACAGCGAGTTATCGTAGCTATGCAGCAATACCTCTAATTGCGGGCTGTTGTCCAGATTTGCCAACAGCGGAGGGCAGGTGAAGCTAACTCCTGTAACCACAGGGAAGCCGGGCAGGTCTATTCCGTTTGATGTGAAAGCATAAACCACGCCACTAATGCTTACCCCTACTGCGTCTATGCCTATGCCATCGGCAGTGATATCGCCAATGGCAAATCCTCCGGCTATTGATGAGTCTATGCTGCGGCTACTAATAACGTCGCCTGTAGTGCTAAGAATATATATCTGGCTATTGGTAGAACATATAATGCGATTATCGTGAGTAATGGTTGGTGAGCCGGTGATGCTGGAACCGAGATTTACCGGATATCCGGGCATTATGCCGCCCATTCCGTTCACCACATAGATGTTCCCCGTAGATGTGCCGGCAATAATTTCTAAGCTTCCATCACCATTCATGTCCGCAGCAGCAAGTTCACTCTGGAAGGTTCCGCCCAGACTTACCGGAAAGCCCGGTAGCAGAACGCCGCTGCTATTTAGCGCATAAAGCTTTCCGTCCATGCCTCCGCAGATGGTTTCCAAGCTGCCATTGCCATTTATATCCGCCAAAACTGGTGTGATAAGAAAGGAAGTATTGGGTCTAAAGCCAGAATACACAATGCTGCCATCGGTGCTAAGTGCGAAGATGTCTCCTGTGCGGCTGGAGATAACCATGTCCTCGGCACCGATGCCATCTATATTGCCAACTGCGTAGCTGCGGTTTATCAGCATGCTTGTTTCTGCACCAAAGCTTTGGCTAATCTCGCCATTGTTACCCAAAACTGAGGCATTGCCATAGGCATCCAAATATAGGATATCCAGTCCCGGCTCGCCATCAAAATAGCCCACCACGGGAGCGGATTTGCTACCGAAACTGCTTTCCCATGGGAATCTATTGTCTTCCAGGGTTAGCTGAATGTCTGCTTTAAATGTTCTTATGCCTGTGCTGAGGGATGTAAGGGGGTGGGTGGATTCTATTTCTACTTTAAAGGTGTAAGTGCCAAAGCCCATAGTATCGGGTAGCTGTAAGCGTGAGTATAGTCCAGCTTCGCTGTTTGCTCCGGGAGCTAATTCTGCAATGTTTACGCATGGCCCCAAAAGCTCTACTCCAGCAGGTACCGATACAATTCGTACCATAACATCATTGGCAGTTCCCCAGCCGGTGGCATTTCTAATGCTGGGATAGAAGCGAATTATCTCACCCGGGTTTATAATGCCATCGTTATCTCCCTCTACATCGCTAAAGCTATAGCTGCTAAGGCTAAGCATGGGTAAATTGGGGTCGGCGGGTTTTACTGCAATGCTGGGATCGCCAAACAGCACCATTTCGTAATAGCACCAGCGCATCACATCGTAGGCCAGGGCAGCATTTATGTTCTCTGTACGTGAGAAACTTAAGGCTTTTCCCAGTTCAGGCTGACCTTGCATAAACAGCCCATTAAAGAACTGCCGGTCATAAAACTGAGAAGCTCCCTCAATGCTTCCCGGCATATACCAACCATAACGGGTGTTGCCAATAAAGGCAAACAGCGCACCATTGGCTATCACAAAGTGCTCGCCCACCGATTCACCATCTCCCGAAGTACGCTGGTCGAAGGCGGCAGGATAACAGCCTTGACTGTAAAGAAAGCCGTATTCACTATTTTGAAGGTTATTCACACTGGTGGCGGATTGACCAATCAGTGAGGTTTCGTTGGCGTGCCCCATGTGATTCATAACGCCCGCACCGTTGTTTATAGCATTCCACACATTACTGGCATTATAGGTGCCATCCCTTTCGTATTGAGTATAGAGGTTATATTCATCCGGCAAATATAGGGCAACATCGTCCTTATAATCACCGCCCCAGGTTACAGGATTCATGTTCAGGTTTTCGCCAAGGAACAAGGCAAGATTGTTGCTAAAGGTATTTGCTTCCACATAGTACTTGGTTTTGCGAAACATATTCTGAAACTCAGTATGGGTCTCGGCAGGGAACCTGCCTACGTGCACTTCCGGCATCAAATCTACGTTGTCGCTCACTTCTCCATAAATACTGTTGTTATTGGCATTCCAGTTGCCGTCCAAAGCACCGTAATACAAGTCGGTAGGCATTCTGGTATCCACAGTATTGCCCACTCTGCCAAATGTGCCACGTTCAGGCACAATCTCGTCGTCTCCACCCAGGATTACATATTCCAAGGGGCTCGCACTATTAGCCCAGGTTTGAAATGCGTGAATTATAAAGTTACGCAGCTTATCTGCATTATCCACTCCGGCATAGCTGGAAAGAATATCTTCCATGGCATATATCCCTGTAGATACTCCCATGTCGCTACGCCACTGGGCATATTCGGTGAACCAGTTTACGCGGGAGGCACTGGTTACTATTATCATCTTCTTAGCCACACTAAGGTCTATCAGTCTATTAGCAGGGCTAATGTTGCGATAGCGAGCGGACTCATTGTAACCCGCAATTGCTTCGGGATTATGCACCATTTTGTTTAGCGCGTTTATGGTCTCACTGTTAGTAGTTACAAAGCCTGCTTGATACTCAGCCTCAGCAGGGCTAAAGTTGCTTATGATGCTTATGTTGGCACTGCTGCTTGCCACAAGCTCGTGACTAATGGGATTGTAAGCATATGGATAAAGATTAAACAAAGCTATCTGATAACCGCGGTAATATTGTGTACCAAGATAGTCATAATGGCGGTTTGGATAAAGTCTATTNNAAAGCGGGTAATGCCGGAGCTATAGCATCCTCGGGTGTTCTGGGGCTAATGGGTAATTGATGTAGGGCAATCGGGAAACTGCTGCGTATATTAACACTGTTTCGCTCACTAAGGCTAACCGATACGCTTTCCACCTTTTCACCAAAGGGGATAAGCACACTTACCGGAATATAGGGCAACATGGGGCTGCCAGGCTCTAAGATTATGGAGCTGTTGTGGCTGCTTTTTGGGGTGTGCCAACCGTTGGGGTCTATCCCGATGGATACATTCAGGGCTGATAGACAAGCCATGATGCTTAGCACCAAGGCTGTTAAAACTATCTTCTTCATTATTATAACCGCTTTTCAGTTTTTTGTTTACTGCATAGAGCAAGACTTGTTCCCCTATCACGGATTTGTGATTTCCGTCAAGATAATTCAGTGCATCTTCGATGTGTTTGGCGTACAAACAATACTCTGAACCTCCCCAAAGATTGTCTTGACGCGTATGCCCCGCCAAGATTTATGGAGGCAAAGCTAAATAATAAGGAAGCGCACATGGAGAACATCCGCATTGGCATAGTAGGAAACATCGGCGTGGGCAAATCCACCTTTATAGAAGCAGCCAGCACTGCACCCCTGAATAAGATTCTAACCTCTGTATATCCCAAGCCCAACGGCAGCGAAGGCGTTTTTGCCTTTCCAGAGAAATTTAATCCTCTCGTTCTGGATGCCTTCTACCGCGATCCGGTTGCCAATGCCTTTATGGCTCAAATAGAATTCTTCAACGGTCGTTTAGACCGCCAAAAGCTAATCCATAGTTGCCGGGGCATTGTGCTGGAAGACCGCACTCTGGCAGAGGACTATCACATTTTTGGCAAAGCTCAGCGCATCCTGCAAAACATGAGCGAACCGGAATTCATCGCCTATCAGCGCACCTACCGGCTTATGACCGAACAGATAAAAGAGCCAGACCTGCTGGTATATTTTAAGGCAGACGTTCCCACCCTGCTG
>DIMZ01000205.1:0-1364 GCA_002425825.1 Cloacimonetes bacterium UBA5553
TTATTCTTAATAGTGTAACTTGTCCCCAGCTTGCTAATATGAAGCCTATGTGGGTGTATCCGGCAGATAAAGTGAAGTATATGGGGATAAACCCGAATGGCGAGAAGATAGGCAAGCTTGGACTTATGTTTTATGATGACTACTCATGGGGCTCAAATGCCATTGCGTCAAGCGAGTTCCCAAATGACGGGGGCAGGGTGATGTTTACCGAGCTTCAAATTGTATTCCCCAATCTCGCCTATCCGCCTCCACCTCCTCACACAGATCCATTTGGCGTGCCCACAGCTCTTGGTGGGAGCATGGACTTGCTTGCCGGGGTTATGATTGGTAACCAGATGGCTAGCAATAATGATGTTGTGGCAGCTTACGTAACTGCTGATGGTATTCCTCAGTTACGGGGCAAGGGAGTAGTGGGCTTGTTCCAGGGTGTTGCCACTTGTCAGATGCAGATATACACTCAAAGCAATGGCGAGGAGATATCATTCAAGCACTGGCGATATGCAACAGGCGAAGTAACAGACATGAGTGAAACGCTCGTATCTGTGGTTGGTGGCAGAGTTGGCTCCTGGCCGGATAATCTGTTTTGGTTGCATGAATACGTGCCGCATAGCCAAAGCCTCAGTATGCAAGCAGGTTGGAACATGGTTTCGCTAAATGTTGTTCCGGAGAGTTATAGTATTAGCTCTCTATTCTCAAGCATCACCGGTTCTGTTCAGGCTATTAAGAGTCCCGATGGTATTTATGTCCCGTCCAATCCCTTTAACACGCTTTCATCTCTATCCGAGGGTAAGGGGTATTTTGTAAAGCTTTCCTCGCAACAGCCTCTCCAGGTATTTGGAGACCTTGTTAACGCAAGTAATCCCATTTCCCTGGCAAGGGGCTGGAATCTGCTTGCCTTCACCCCGCAAACTCCATTAGCTGTGGACGAAGCAACATCCTCCATTGGCAATACCCTTGTTCAGGTAAAAGGCAGTGAAGGCATCTACGAGCCAAACAATCCCCATAATACGTTGACAACTATGAGTCCGGGGCGGGCTTATTGGATAAAGACCAATGCTTCTGCAACGCTGGTGTATCCCAGCTCTGGCAGAGCAGTTTCACCAGGCTTACCCACCAGCTCAAAGCAATGGGGCTCGCCGGTAATACAACCCAATAGCCAGTCTATTCTTATCCGGCTTGATAACGCCAGGCAAGGCGATGTATTGGCAGCATTTGTGGGAGAGGAGCTAAGAGGCTTAGCAAGCTTTGCTACTCATAATGGCATTTCCGCAGCTTTGCTGCAAGTGTTTACCGAGGAACCGGACGAACAGATATCATTCAAGCTGTATCGCACCGAAACAGGTGATGTAAGTGTTCTGTACCCT
>DIMZ01000205.1:1397-8532 GCA_002425825.1 Cloacimonetes bacterium UBA5553
CCGGGAGAGAGCATTGGAAGCTATGCACAGGGTGAGTATTACACTCTGCAAAGTGAGCAAGCCAATGCACCAGAACTTGTTACCAGTCTGCTGTCTGCTTATCCCAATCCCTTCAAAGACACTGCATCAATTGCGCTTCAGGTGGGGAAGGACAACGAGCCGATAAAACTGGAAATCTATAACCTTCGTGGACAGAAGATAAACACTCTGTTCAGCGGTAATATGGAAGAAGGAAATCATAAATTACTGTGGAATGGAATGGATGACAAAGGTAGCAGCGTGGCAAGTGGCATCTATTTTGTTAGGTTGACTGGCGCTGTCGGTACTCAAAACATGAAACTGATGGTGCTGAAGTAATGGGGGCTATTATGAAACTTAGATTATTACTATGCGCTCTGATGATATGCGTGGCAGTGAGTGTGTATGCCGTAAACCCATGGGGAGAGCCTGAAGCACTCCCAACCAGCATGACTGTAGTTGCCCAGATTAGCATCGCCGGTATGCAAGCTCAGGCCGGAGATGTTTTGGCAGCATTTGTAAGTAATGGCAGCCAGGAAGTGCTGAGAGGGAAGGAAGTAATAGTGGTAAATGGCAGCATTGCCGGCTGTGTAATCCAGATTTATACCGAGCAGAGCGGAGAAAGCATATTCTTTAAGGTTTGGGACGAAAGCGCACAACTGGTGTATCGTACCTCACAGGATATTGAGTCTGTAGTTAATGGCACTCTCGGCTCGTATCCAAATGACCTGTTTCAGATTAGCACTAGCCATATTGAGCAGAATGTACTTCCACCTGTGTTTAATCCGCCAGGAGGTACATTCACCAGCGTGCAGAACGTTGCTATTACTTGTCCCACCCCCGGTGCCGTTATCCGTTATACGAGCGATGGAACAGAGCCTACAGAAACATCGCAGCTTTACGTAGAGCCTGTGTTTGTTGGTTTCAGCACCACCATAAAAGCTAAAGCTTTTCTTGCAGACTGGATTCCAAGTCCCACCATTACTGCATACTTTACCATTACCGGTGGACAAATACCCGATCCCTGGCCGATGCCGGAGGTATTCACCAGTAGTATGATTGTGATGGCACGGGTTAATATATTCGATGTTCCAGCCAGCAATGGAGACATCCTTGCTGCCTTTGTAAACGGTGTATTACGCGGCAAACAGCCCATTCAGGTGATAGATGGAATATCGGGATGCTTATTGCAAGTGTATTCAGATGTTAGTGGAGAGCACATAGAATTCCAAGTATGGGATTATAGCGCACAATCGGCAATACCCGCAAACCAATACCTGTATTCACAGGTTAATGGCATTATTGGCTCGTATCCAAACAATTTATACATAGTGAATGCAGGCATATACCCTTCTGTTGAACTCCCGGTATTCAGCCCGCCAGCCGGCGAATACACCGAGCCCTTTTATGTTGGGATTAGCTGTCCAACTGAAGACGCACAAATAAGATACACTCTTGATGGCTCGTCTCCCACCACCAGTTCAACGCTTTACACGCAAGCAATCTTGATTAATGTAACCACTACGGTTAAAGCCCGGGCATATTATGGTTTATGGACACCAAGTGCCGTAGTAACTACTCTATACACCGTTAGGCCAGCAACCCCTGAAGACCCTCCGCTGACTTCAATAACGGGCATCAGAGATATGTATCCCAATCCATTTTCGTCCTCCGTAACTCTACTACTGGGAGTTAAAGAGGCTAATCAGGGCTATAAGCTAACGATATACAACATCAGAGGCGAGCTTGTGTATGAATCTAACGGCGTTGCTTCGGGTGATTTTCAGCATACATGGAATGGCTGTGCAACAGATGGCAGGAAGCTTCCTGCGGGGATTTATCTGGTATCATTTAAGTCCGGGACAACACATCAAACCCGTAAAGCAGTGTTGAAGTAATTACGGTATCATTACGCATGAAATACGCATCCCATCCGTATTTCATGCGTAATTCATTAGTAATTCGTTCAAGGGTGAAGCCTCGGCCTAGTCCCGTCCTAAATAAGTTGACACATAATCATATCTAAGGAGATTGGGATTAGTGACTGCCATGATCCACTTCAAGTTGCATAGAACTTCGAAATAGGAGCATTAAGCGATGAGTAGGACTATTTGCTTATTATCTATCTGCCTGGCTGTTGGCTTTTGTTTTGCCGGAACCACTACCACAAGCACCAAAGTAAAGAATCTTACAGCCTTTACTAAACTGTGGGGTTACGTGAAACACTTTTATCCATCTGATGAGGCACAAGCTATTGACTGGGATAAATTTGCTGTGTATGGAACACAGTATGTAATAAACATTCGTACCAATGACGAACTTCAGAAAGCCTTGTATGAGCTGTTTCAGCCCATAGTTCCGGATTTAAAACTATATACTAAAACCAAGCCTAAAGCCACTAAAATCGATATCATCCCGGGTAGCGCTACAGCATTCTGGCAATATGAGGGCTACAACAATACTAGTGCACAGTCATCATATAGGTCTATTAGAACAAACCGCCCTCACAAAATTTTAAAGAATCCCAATAACAGATACATTTGGGCAAGCATTGCTCCACAAATAGCTATGGATATGCCATATGATGCAAAGCTAAGGGTTTCATTTGTGATTAGGAAAGATGGCAGTGATTCGCTTGAAACTGAAATCAGATTGGGCTATAATGGTGACCACGCGAAGGATTACCTAAGGCATGGTGAAAATGCTGAAAAGTGCTTTATACTGGAGGGCAAGGAAGATACACAAGAACCCCTGTGGATTGCCTTCCTAAATCTTCACTACCTTCTGCTTGATTCCATAAAGGTAGAGTTGTGGAAAAACGAGGCGTGGCAGACAGTGTTTGTGTCGGATTTTGCTAATGATACGCTTGGAGCTTTACCGGAGAAATTCAATATTAACATGTCGCCCCTCAGCCCAGTTATGTGCAGTGATGTAGATGTGTTAGTAGATAGAGTGTCCGGCAAGNNTTGCCTGTCCATCCGAAAGTCTGTTTCAGAGCTAGATTATACACTTGGCATTGTTAATCGTATATTCCCGGAAGAATTGCAATATGGAGAAATGCTGGATAAGCCACTTGTAAAAGGCTTGAATTGTTCTTTTCCTATGGCGCTTCAATGCGATATGAAGAACACATACCCAATTGCCAATAGGGTTAAGCTGCAACAACTTATTCAGAAATACTCCTCTGTAGACCTGAGCGATAGAGCAGACCCGGGAGTGTGGTTTGCCGGTGTAATTCGCTACTGGAACGAGTTGCAGTTCTTCTACCCCTATTTCGAGTATAACATTTGCAGTTGGGATAATGAACTACCACATTGTCTGGAAAGAGTTATAAAGTGTAGTAGCTTCTTGGAGTATAAGCAAGCACTACTGCTGTTAATCTCTAAAACTAAAGATGGCCACGCATTCTTAAGTGATCAGTCACATAACGCTAAGATGCCGAAGTTCAATACCTATCCTGTGAACGGGAAATGGATTGTTAGTTCTGTTCTTGATGATTCTATAGGGGTGAGGCTTGCCGATGAAGTAGTGAAAATGAATGGCAAAGACTTCAAGGATCTGATGAATGAGAATAGACCTTACTTCCTGTCAGCCAACCCAGAAACAACAGATATCAGGCTATTTAGCCGATTTCTAAAAACATATCAGGACTCGGTAGCCAGCTTTACTTTTAGGGATTCTCAGAACGCGGAGTATAGCAGAGAACTTACTCTTGAAGATTACTCTGGTTGGAAATGGGTGGTAGGAGAAGATAGAATCGTGTATCACGATGGCGGTATTGTATATCTTAATGCCAACATAATTACCGATACAGAGCTACAAGAGGCATTGCCAAAATTGGTTGAGGCAAAAGGGATTATCATAGACCTGAGATATTATCCGAGCACATCATACAATTTTATCTCCCATCTGCTTACAGAGCCGGATTGTCTTTCTATAACCCTAACAAAACGGTATCTGCGTCCTCAGGAAGAATTGCCAAGGCCTACCCAAAAAATGCCAACCTGGGGTTTACTTCCCAATGATCCGCATATTACAGCAAAGGTAATTGCTCTTAGCAGCAGGAACTGTCAGAGCTATTGCGAAGCATACCTTCACAATCTGCAACACAATAGACTTGCATCTGTTGTAGGACAGCCCACTGTGGGAGCGAATGGAGACGTTATTGTAACTCCTCTTCCAGGAGATATTAAGGTTTACTGGACAGGATTGTTAGTTAGAAACCCTGATGAGAGCAGATTCTTTGGAGTAGGAATAGTACCCGATGTTATAGTGAATAAGTCTTTACAGGATATTAGAGACGGCATAGACACAGAACGCAAGGTAGCATTGGAATTGTTGCGGGAAAGCTTGAAGTTTGAAAGGTGATATCTGGCAAGGTTTGAGGTAATCCTATTTCCTATCCTGAAACACGTATTTGCCTTTTATGTTGTTCTTCATTTGCATGCTGGTAAGCTTACTGTCTTCATTAAATGTGGCTTGCAGATAGTAACCTGTGGCAGAATTGACAAAGAAATCGCGTTTATCGGTGGCATCCTGAGTAAATACATAATCCACCGAGCCTTCTGCCGTAAATTGCCTTATCTGGTCGTTTTCAAACTGCATGCTGATGAGGTCTGCCTTCACGTTATTTCTCTTCTCGCCCAGTTTCTCTTCGCTAAAGTCCACCCTGCATGAGTCAATCAGTTCGGCGCGGCTTAGCTTGCGCTCGGAAAAGAAGAGGTGGAATTCCTTTGCCCTGGCATCGGCATAGTCCGATGCAAAGTGCGGTTCGCCTGTAAACACTGCCTTGTCCTCTTCCATAAAGTAGATCAGGAAGTCGCTATTTGCACGATAGTCACGTGAATAAACCTCTACATTGAAAGTGGCAATCAGCTTGCGCTCGGTATCGAAGAACTCCATCTTATCTGCTTTTACGTATAAACTGTCCGACCTCCCTGCCTGCAGGCGCGGGTCTTCCAGCATCAGTGCATAACCTGTGCTGCGGTTCCATTGGGCATAACCACACCAGGCGTAGGCGTGTTCCTGATAATCATAGGCAGAAACGCGGCTCCAGGTGGTTAATACATCAGCTTTTCTATCGTAATTGGCAAAATCGCTGCGTATCCAACGGTAGTCGCCGGTCTTGTTTTTGTGTACGGCTCTCACCTTGCCACCCATGTTCATTAGTTCGGGTATGCGATAGTATGCAAGAGTGTCGGCAGTAAGGCTTAGGCTGTCATTGGAAACAGAAACATTGCCATAAAGCCGGGCTATCTTCTTCACGTCGAAGATTAGGGCACGGGCACTGCGGAATTCTGTATCGCCGTAAAAGAAATGAACGTTGCCACTTAGCTCAAGTATCTGTTCATTTTCCATCTTATTCATGAAGAGTTTATCGGCATGAATAAGGCGAAATCTTTCCTGCTGTGCTCTTTTGGCTTGGGCGTATAGTCCGCCACTTAAGCAGCTAATCAGCAGGATTATGGCAATGCACTTGATACGCATGGGCATGTTTACCAGTTTAGTTCCTTGGGGTTTACTATGCCCTGTGCGGATACGGCATCCATCTCTACAAAACTGATGGTAGAATTGGTACGCAGTCTTTCTCCATATAGCACATCTGAACCGCGTACCAGCTTAACCTTTAGTGGTGCGGTTATCTCGTCCACGGCTCTGTCCCACACAATCTTTGATGTGCTAAGTGTACCATTGGAGGAGGTCATACGGGCATTGCCATTGGCAAAGATAACGTTGCGGGCATCATCAACTATGGTGGTATCTGCCATGATGGTGGAGTTTATGCGATTGTCTTTGTCGTAGGTTGTTAATACCACTCCATAACCATACATCATGCGCCTGTCGTGAAACCGCTCAATTTTATTAGCTTCCAAATGATACTCGATGCGGTTATCTACATACTGTGTAACTTTTACCTTGTGGCTGGTTTCGTCGGGTAGGCTGCGGTCAAGCGGGTCAGATTTCGTTTGCAGCGAAACCTTTTGGCACGCAGCCAGGCTGAGAAGTAAAACTACAATCAGGGCAAGCTTAGCAGATGTCTTCAAGATAGGTCAATACAGTCTTTTCGTAGATGCCCTTGCGGAGCAGAACATAGTTAATAAGGTCGCGAACTGCGCCGTGACCGCCTTCCTTTGGTGCAATCCAATCGGCAATCTTTTGCACATCGGCCTGGGCGTCTGCAGGAGTGGCAGAAAAGGCTACTTTGCGCATTACGGGCACATCATTCCAGTCGTCGCCCATGTATACCACATTCTTGTGCTCCAGTCCCAGTGTGCTGAGTAGCTCATTAAGGCAGTGCAGCTTGTTATGAATACCCTGAAAGAGGTAGTTTATCTTTAGGTCTTCACAACGGCGGGCAAGAGCTTCCGAGCTGCGTCCGGTTATGACTGCGGTTTTTATATCTGTTTGTCTTAGCAGCAAAAAGCCCATGCCATCATGGCCATGAAAATGCTTCAATTCTTGTCTGTGCTCGCCGTATATAATCCTACCGTCGGTAAAAACCCCGTCGCAATCGAAGACCAAGAGCTTAATCTCGTTCCATGCAACCGGTCTTTTATTTGGCTTCACCAAGCAGCATTTATCCATCTATTTCTCCATAACTTGGCAAATGTTTAAGCAGGCATCTAATAGAGCTTCCATCTCGTTCAGGGGAAGCATGGTGGCAGCATCGGACAAGGCTTGGGCGGGCTGGGGATGTGTTTCGATAAACAAACCCTTTAGCATACCTGTTGCCACGGCAGCTTTTGCCATCATGGTGGCGTATTCCGGGTTTCCTCCGGAGGTTTGCCCCTGAGAAGGACGCTGGAGTGAATGAGTAACGTCGTAAACCACCGGATAGCCCATTGCCTGCATAACGGCAAAGCCGCGGAAGTCCACTACCAGATTGTGGTAACCAAACGAGGTGCCACGCTCGCATAGCATAATTTGCTGATTACCTGTGCTACATGCTTTGGCAGCAGCAGCTTGCATGTCTTCAGGAGCCATGAACTGCCCTTTTTTTATGTTCACTATTGCACCGCTATTCGCAGCGGCCTTAATCAGCTCAGTTTGGCGGGAAAGAAAAGCAGGGATTTGCAGAATGTTGCACACTTCAGCAGCTTCGTTTATCTCAGCACAC
>DIMZ01000205.1:8565-9190 GCA_002425825.1 Cloacimonetes bacterium UBA5553
TGTACATCGCTTAAGATAGGCAATTCCAGGCGGTGTTTTATTCTGTTTAGTAATTCCAATCCCTGGGCAGTTCCCGGGCCGGAGGGAGAGGCAACGCTGCTTCTATTTGCCTTCCGGTAGGAAGACTTGAACACCAATGGTATTTGTTTTCGGTAGCAAAGCTCTTTTAGATACTCTGCTGTTCTAAACATCGTCGATTCGTCTTCCACCACGCAAGGCCCGGCTATCAGGAACAATGTCTTGGCTTCGCAAAGCCGTGTGTATAAAGGATTCATGTAAGTCCTTAGTTTATCTTTTTCACCCTTTCCCAGCTAAATCCATCGCGGCCGAAATGACCATAGCTGGCTGTAGGCAAATATATGGGTTTCCTGAGGTCAAGGTAATCAATTATTCCTTTTACTGTCAAGTCAAAGTTCTTTGCCACTATTCTCTCTATTTCGGAATCGCTTTCCTTACCGCTGCCAAAGGTGTCCACCATTAGGGATACTGGTCTCTCTTCGCCTATCACGAAGCTGAACTGGATTAGGCATTCGGCAGCCAATCCTGATGCCACGATGCTCTTTGCGATGTGGCGAGCCATGTATGCAGCGCTTCTATCCACTTTGGTTGCATCTTTGCCGGAGAA
>DIMZ01000206.1:0-2622 GCA_002425825.1 Cloacimonetes bacterium UBA5553
TCATTAGTAATTCGTTCAAGGAAGCAGCAGGAAATATGTTGACTAAAACCTGCTGATAATGAGCTTGGAAATAATGGATAATAATAAAGCACAAAAGGATGCAACATGAAACATGACAATCCCTTACTAAACCTGAAGAGCGATCATCGGCTAAACGCAATACCTTTTCCCTTGTTCAAAACAGAGCATTTTTTACCTGCTATTGAAGAGGCAATAAAGGTTGCGAAAGCCGAGATTGAAGCACTAAAAAGCAATCCCGAAGCCCCTACATTCGAAAACACTATCTTAGAATTAGAGCTAAATGGTGAATTGCTGGGCTATACCGCAAACATTTACTTTAACCTTTTGGGCGCAGAGTCTGGTCCCGAGCACAAAGCCCTTGCCCAGCAGATTTCTCCCATGCTGGCAGAGTTTAGCAGCGCAATTGCCACCGACCCGCAGATATTTGCCCGCGTGAAAGCGGTTTACGAAGCCGAAGTGGCAGGTAAGCCGAAGCCCGTAATTCCAGAAGATATAAACGACAAGGAAGCCATTAAGGCAGCCGAACGCTATCGCCTGATCGAGCGCAGCTACACCGGCTTTATTCGCGGTGGTGCCATGCTAAACGAGGCAGATAAGAAACGCCTTACTGAAATCTCAATGGAAGCATCTGCCATTAGCCCGAAATTCAGCGATAACGTGCTGAATGCCACCAACAATTGGGAACTGCACATCACCGATCCCAAGCAGGTGGAAGGCATCCCCGAAAACTCGTTGAATGCAGCAGCTTTTCTGGCAAAAAAGAAAGGCAAAGAAGGCGGATGGCTGTTCAATTTGCAACCCTCAAGCCTAACCCCCGTAGTAACCTATTGCAAAGACAGGGAAATCCGCAGACAGATTCAAACTGCCTATTCCTGCCGTGCCTTCAAGGATGAATTTGACAATCAGGAACTAATCCTTAAGACTCTAAAGCTCCGCGAAGAACGCGCCAAGCTATTAGGATACCAGAACCATGCCGATTATGTGCTGTCCGATCGTATGGCAGATTCTTACGATACCGCCAAGGCGTTTTTGGAAAAGATATATGATGTTGCCTATCCCGTAGCCCTGAAAGAAGTGGACGAAGTGCGGGAGTTTGCCAGACAATTGGATGGCTTGGAAGAGCTTATGCCCTGGGATATGGGATACTATTCCAACAAACTAAAAGAGCAACGCTATGCCTATGATCCGGAAGAACTGCGTCCTTGGTTTAAGGTGGAAAACGTGGTGGAAGGCTTGTTCGTGGTTGCCAAAAAGATATATGGCATCTCGGTTAAGCAAGTTTACGATATCCCTGTTTACCATCCTGACGTTACTACCTGGGAAGTGTGGGACAAAGACGACACCTATCTTGGACTGATGTATATGGATCTCTTCCCACGCGAAACCAAACGCGGCGGAGCATGGAAAACCTCATTCCAGGGCCAGGGAATGCATCGTGACGGAATGCGTCGCCCGGTGGTTAGCATCGTGGCATCGCTTACGCCCTCTACCGATGATCAGCCTTCGCTTTTAACCCTTAATGAAGCTCGAACCATCTTCCATGAATTTGGTCATGCCCTGCACTCATTGCTGGCAGATGGCTATTACAAGGGACTTTCCGGCACCAGCGTGCTATGGGACTTTGTAGAGCTACCCAGCCAGATAATGGAAAACTGGCTGCTGGAAGAAGAAGCACTAAATCTGTTTGCCAAGCATTACCAAACCGGTGAAGCACTGCCCAAGGAGCTGCTGGACAAAGTGATAGCAGCAAAGAACTTCCAGGCTGGAATGGCAAATGTTACTCAGCTACGCTATGCGCTGATGGACTTTGCCTGGCATACTGCCGATCCTGCAAGCATTACAGACGTGGATGCCTTCGAAAAAGAAGTAACCGAGCGGTTCCGTTTGTTGCCTGCGGTTGATGGCACCAATATCTCTTGTGCCTTCTCGCATATCTTCGCTGGTGGATACTCAGCCGGATACTATTCCTACAAGTGGGCAGAAGCCCTGGAAGCCGATGCATGGAGCTTGTTCCTGGAAAAAGGCATCTTCAATGCTGAAGTGGCAGAAGCATTTCGCAAGTATATCTTGGCACGTGGCAATGCCTTCCATCCGATGGATGAATTTGTTGCTTTCCGTGGACGCAAGCCCGATCCCGATGCTTTGCTTAAGCGCGATGGCTTATTGTAATATATACGCATAAGAGAAAGGTGCGGGCAATGTTTGCTCGCACCTTTTTGTATATAGCTGGCTTATTGTTTGTTTAGTGCTTTTCTTTGCAGAGCTCTATTAATACGCCCATGCTGGACTTCGGATGCAAAAAAGCGATGTCAGCATGATGTGCGCCGGGACGAGGCTCTTTGTCGATAAGGGTGATGCCTTTGGCTTCAGACTCGGCTAAGGCATTGGGCAGATCATCAACGGCAAAAGCAATGTGTTGAATGCCTTCGCCCTTCTTTTCGATAAACTTGGCAACGGCACTATCTTCAGAAGTTGGGCACAGCAATTCGATGCGGGTGTCTCCACAGGGAAGAAAGGCTACCTTCACTTTTTGTGATGGCACTTCTTCTATGCCTTCCAGTTCCAGCCCAAGGCTTTGGTAGAAGGCTATGCCTGCTTCCA
>DIMZ01000206.1:2642-6029 GCA_002425825.1 Cloacimonetes bacterium UBA5553
GGCGATGCCGATGTGGCTGATACGCTTTACCATATTTACCTACTTCTTATACTTCTTGGCTAGCTCAAATCCCAGTTCCATAGCTTTATGGTTAAGCTCCACGAATGCGGGTTTAACGCTCTCAGCAATAGATTGCTTTAGTGATTCGGGCTTCACGATTCCGGTAATCTGTGTCATGAACGCCAGAGACAGGATATTAGTGGTGATAGGGCTGCCAAGCTTTTCCTGAGCAATTTCGGTGAAGGGAAGTTCATAGGTGTTCTCTGCCGCCAAAGCCAGGTTTTTTACAAACGTGGTGTCGATAATCAGTATTCCGCTATCACGCAGGTCATAGAGGTACACGTCACATGCTTCCTGAGTTAAAGCCAGCAGGCAGTTAAAGTTCGTGGCTTCCGGGAAGTATATTTCTTCGTCGCTGATAATTACGTCGGCACGAGAATAGCCACCGCGAGATTCGGGGCCATAGCTCTGGGTTTGGGTAACGCGGCGTTTTTCTATAACCGCTGCACGGGCAAGGATGATGCCTGCAAGTATTAAACCCTGACCACCGCTACCGGAAAGACGGATTTCATAGCTCTTAGCCATTGTCTGCCTCCTTATCCTTTATGCGTTCTACCAGTGAGGCATATTGAGCGCAGTATTCCGGTCGGATTTCCCTACGCAGGATTCCGCGGATTATCTTGCCTTCCACCTTTTCGGGTGGAAGCTTGTCCACTGCGGCTAAGGGTACGGAATTGTCGCGGAAGTCTTTCATCATCTGAGGAGCTCCGCCTTTCTTGTTCAAGCGTCCGTAGATTACCGGGCATGCGCTAACAACTTCTACCAGAGAGAAACCGGGATGCTCTAAAGCATCTTTAACTATCCCTTGCATTTCCAGCACGTGGAAGGCAGTGGTGCGCGCCACGAATGAGGCACCTGCACCCATGGCAAGATTGCAGACGTTGAAGTCTGGCTCTATATTGCCATAAGGAGCTGTGGTGGCTATAGCTTCGTGGGGAGTGGTTGGGCTGCATTGACCGCCTGTCATGCCATAGATGTTGTTGTTAATAAGGATTACCTTCAGGTCTATGTTGCGTCTGGCAGCATGAATAAGATGATTACCGCCAATTGCCGTGCAATCGCCATCACCGGTAACCACTATCACCTTCAGGTTCGGTTTGTGCAGCTTTACGCCTGTGGCATAGGCAATGCTGCGTCCATGCAGGGTATGCAGGGTGTTAAAGTCCACATAAACCGGCATTCTGGAAGAACAACCGATGCCCGATACCATTACGATGTCGTCTCTATCAAGATTCAAGGAAGCTATAGCACGGATAATGGCACCAAGCACTATGCCATTGCTGCATCCGGCACACCACACATGCGGGAACTTCTTGTCGTGTCGTAAGTATTCGTGAATAATGCGTTGCGGTATGTTTGCCATGTTAGCTTACCTCCTTGATTTTGCGCAGGATGTCGTTGGGTGTAATAAGCTGTCCATTTACGCGCTGAATGGGAATAAGATTGCCATCGCTCTTATCTTTAGTAAGGCGCTGAATCTCGTGAATAAGCTGTCCCTGATTAAGTTCCGGGACTATTACTGTTTCCACGTTGCGCAGCATCTTACGCACCGCATCATCGGGGAAAGGCCAAATGGTTAAGGGGCGTAAGAGGCCAACCTTTATGCCTTCGGCTCTTGCCATGGCAATTGCGGCTTTGGCAGCACGGGCTGTTATGCCTGCTGTGAAGATGGCTATCTTGGCATCTTCCATTTGATGGCTTTCTATCTGAACGAGATCACGAATGTTATAGTCTATCTTCTTGCGCAGGCGTTCCATCATCTCAGAGGCTTCGGAGGACTTATTGGTTGGGAAGCCGTGAGAATCGTGGGTAAGGCCAGTAACGTGGAAGCGATAGCCTTCGCCATAGCTTGCCAGAGGAGACAGGTATTTCTGGTTCTCGTCGTAGTGTTTATACCAATGGGGAGGAACAGTAGGTTTAATGCGGTTTATAACCCGCACATTTGCCATGTCGGGAAGCCGCACAGCTTCGCGCATGTGACCTATCACTTCGTCCAGCAATAGAATAACGCAGGTTCTATATTTCTCTGCCAGGTTTACGGCGCGGATGGTAAGTTCGTAGCTTTCTTTTACCGAATCCGGGTATAGAACAATGGAGGGAGAATCACCATGTGAACCCCATTTGGCTTGCATGATGTCGCCCTGAGCCGGGCTGGTAGGCATGCCTGTGCTGGGTCCCATGCGTTGCACGTTTACGACCACGCAGGGAGTTTCGGTAATCTTGGCAAAGCCAATACCTTCCTGCATCAGAGAAAATCCTGGGCCGCTGGTGGCAGTTAAGGACTTTGCTCCAGCAAGTGAAGCACCGGTTATAGCACAGATGGAGGCAATCTCATCTTCCATTTGAACAAATACACCGCCACGCTTGGGCAGTTCAACAGATAATATCTCGGCTACTTCCGTAGAAGGAGTTATTGGGTATCCGGCAAAGAAGTTCACGCCTGCATCCAGTGCACCGTAGGCAACTGCTTCATTTCCCTGCATCAGCACGTTTTTACGTTCACGCGTTGCCTGCAGTTCTTCTAGCTTTGTTTCTGGCTTGTCTTTAGCAGCAGGGGTTGTCTTCTTCTTTGGTTCTGCTTTCTTTGTGTTTTTCNNTCCTCAGCGGTCCTTGGCACCGGTTATGGCAAAATCCGGACATAGCCTATCGCAGGTTTCGCAGTGAATACATTTTTCAGGTGCCAAAACGTAGGGCGAGCCATCGCTTTTCCTTCCCAGGCAGCCTGTGGGACAAAAAGCAACGCAAATGCCGCACTTCTTGCACCAACTGTAATAGATCAGCACGGGAGAATCGTCGTCACCGGGTGCTTTCACCTCGGTGAGTTCCACTTCCATCTTTTCGGGAGTGTCTTCCGCACGAATGATCATGCCCATACGGTCTCTTTCGACTTTATTGGACATTATTCCTCCACAGATTCGTTTTATTTTGTGATTACTTTTTTAAGGAATGCACCCAAGCGCTGGCAGCCTTCAATGTTCTTTTCAATGCTTTCGTAGCTGAAGTTCAAGCGCATGGTGTTATTGCCACTACCGTCGCAGAAGAAGCTGTTACCGGCAACGTATGCTACATTGGCTTCTTTTATGCAATCCAATAGAATGGATTGGGTATCCAGTGTTTCAGGTCCTTTTGCCATAAGGAACAAGCCACCTTCAGGGTGAGTCCAGCTAATCTCTTCGGGCATATATTGCTCCAAAGCGCTTAGCATGGTCTTTTGCTTCTCGGCATACATCTTGCGAATGTCGCCAATCTTGGGATCAAGCAGCCCTTTTTCGATGTATCTGGCGGCTATGCGTTGGGTGAAAGGTGGGGTGCACAAATCAGTAGCCT
>DIMZ01000206.1:6072-18652 GCA_002425825.1 Cloacimonetes bacterium UBA5553
ACCCAACCAATGCGGAAGCCGGGGCAGAATATCTTGCTAAAGGTTCCCAACAGCACTACATGTCCTGTGCCGTCCATTTCATATATGGTCTTCTGGGGAGTCCCCTCATAGCGTAATTCACGGTAGGGGCTGTCTTCTATTATTAAAACGTCATATTTATAAGCAAGCTCAAGTATTTCCTTGCGGCGGCGTTCGCTCATGGTTACGCCCGCTGGATTTTGGAAATCGGGAATAAGATAGATGAACTTCGGCTTTTTTCCCATGCCGATTAGCTCTTTTAGCTTGGCTTCCATTATGTTTGGGTCTTCACCTTCTTCATCCATGGGTATGCCAACCATGTTCGCACCATAGGAATTGAAGGCAGAAAGCCCGCCAAGATAGGAGGGTAAACCAACAATAACGTAGTCGCCACGGTTTATGAACATCTTGGCGATAAGGTCTAAAGCCTGTTGTGAGGCAGTGGTGATAATCATGTTTTCGATGCCCATATCCACGCCGGAAGCCTTGTAACGCTCCACCAACAAGGTTCTAAGCAGATTATCGCCTTCCGTTGCGCCATATTGCAGGGCATAGGCTGCTTCGGTATCCATCACTTCTGCGATAATGGTCTTTAGCTCTTCCGTGGGGAAAGTAGCCGGGCTGGGAAAGCCTCCGGAAAAGGAGATTAAACCCGGTGTTCCAAGATACTTCAGCAATTCGCGAATTGCCGAACGCTTCATACCCTTGATATTGGTCGATAGGATATCTTGCAAATCGGTGATCATTGTGATCCTCCATTTATCTTATTTTCTTCATAAACAAGGACTTTCTTGTTGGTCTTGCGCCATTCTCGATATGCTTTTTTTACTTCCAATTCCCACACTATACGCTTGTCGTTGTCTTCAAAGGTGATAATGTCGATGTAATAAGTACGCTTGCTTTTGCCTATAAAGCTCTTGCGAGGGAATTCCACCACCGTTTCACCATCGATGTTTAGAATAGTAACTTCATTCAGGAAAACACCTTCGGCTATCTCCAGAATTGCTCTGGCTTCCACACTGCCGGTTTGGACATCACGAAAATGTATGTTNNTTTTGGCTCCATTTTTATCATATTCTTCACACTTAAAGATAGGCTTATATTGGTCAAGTGTTTTTTATGAGTTCTATGGATGCGCTGTCAGACAATACTCCCCCCGTATCCCGCGTCAACCCATTTGGAAAGTTCGTCAACCCATTTGACAAAAACTACGCGCTCTCCCATTGATTTCCAAAGCTGCTGTCAAAACGACTACGTAATTGCTAATTCAATTTGATGATTCTTTTGTTGCCGCGGTCGACTGCCCTTGCTAATGTTCTCCCGTCGCATTCCAAAGTAACCTGTATCACCTGGTTGCGGTTTGCCTGTGTAACTACCTGTCCACCGGTATTGTAGTTTGTTTTTTGGCTGACACTAACTGGATTGTAGTTCGGCATTTTTATGCTTGCCAAGGCTTTTCCAACCTGCTCAATGTTACCAAAGTTCAGTGCATCAAAAAACGGTACGCCCAATGCCCTAACTCTATCCGCAGCTATAATATACTCGTTGTCTGATATTGCTATTATATTGCTGTCTGAAGTGCTCGTTCCTTTGCCCCTAAAAAGCCCTGGTCGACCACCTTTAGCGAACTTCTGAGACGCGATCAACCCTACTTGAGCCGTACCTAACGCGCCAATCGCAATAGCAGCAGGAACGGCATACCATGCAGGCTTTTGAGTTAGCGCATTAGTCACGCCTTCCGCCGTATTCATCGTAGCTGAAGCTATCTGAACCTTCTGCTCAATACGCTTCATTGCACGCACTTTCTTCTCATATTCGGCATTGATCTTTTCTTTCTCGGCACTCAGCCAGGCTTCAGATTTCCTCTCAGATTTCGCTCGATGCTCAAGGTTCCGAAATGCTTGGTTTTTAGCCGATTCAAGGTTACTGTACAACTGTCCCCAAATGGCTGATATCTGTCCCGCAATATGTTGATACTGCCCTACAATTGCCACCTGATCACTCGCATCGATGCCCAGGGTTTTCATCAGCTTCCCACGGAAGTTCATGTGAGCATCTCCGGCGATTCGTTCGGCGTTAAGCTCTTTCATTCGTTGCTTAAGAATCACAGCCTTCTGGTCTTCAGAAACTTGCATCAAGCGCACATCCTCTTCAATGCGCGCCTTTTTCCACTCGTAATAGCCGGAATCCAAAAACTTAACCTGGTTGTAATAGCTTGCCAGGTCGCTTTCTCTATTCACATCCAATTGTGCTTTCTGAGCTCTGCCCAAATACACATCCAGCTTATCTTGTTCTGCTTTGCTAACCTCGCCATCAGCCTCCACAATGGCTTTCAAAGAATGATAATACTCCCAGGCTTTATTTGCAACTTCCTGGTATGTAGCCAAGCCCAGTTCCCGAAGCTCTGCCAAATGGCTCATATCGGCTTCATACTGCCCTTCAAAGTCAATCATAACCCTACTGGAAAAAGCTTCCTTATCCTTATCCAGAATTCGCACTTGATCCTCTGCCCAGTCCTTAGCCCCGCTCATGTTTCCGGGAAACATAATCGAGGCCTCTAGCTCTATCTGCTTACGTTTCCAGGTATAGTAGTTACCGTCATAAAACTTAACCGTTTCGTAGTATTGCTTAACAGCGTCTTCATCTGCCTTCAGGTATTCGGATTTCAGGTTCCGCTTATCCTGCTCATATTTCATAAATAGTGAGGCTTCCGCATCCGCATTTCCCTTCAGTAGCTTCAGATTTGCCTTATACTCGGTTTCAAGCTCCTGTAAAGCTACTCTATGAGCGTCAAATCCCACTTGCCTGGCACGGTTAAAAGCCGCAATTTCCTCAAGCAAATTCTTGCGCTCATTATCAGTGGTTTTTGAGCCGCCACCTTCACCACCAGTTCCGCCATCTCCTTTCGGCACAGTAGCCGGAGGAATAGCGTATATCTTTTGGGCAATCTCAACTTGAGACTGAAGCTCTTTATTCATCTTAACTGTTTCTTCATTCAGTTCCTTTATCTTCGTGGTAATCCTTGCTTCTTGTTCTCCCCACTTAGACAAAGTGGTAGTTGTCCCAGAGTTCGGGCTTCCACTCAAAGGATCAGCAACCGTTTTAACCATGNNTTAAACTCCGCTTGTAGCAAGTCTAATTCACGCTGATACTTCACTATCTGGCTGGATTTCAATACGATCTTGTCTTCAGCATCTTTAACCACGGCTTCCTATATTTTTTGGTTTATGTAGTTCTGAAGCTCTGTCCTGGCACTTGATATAGCTTTTGATATCTTGTCCCACCCGTCTTTTTCCAGGTTAACTTTCCCCAGGTAGTTGCTATATTTTGTGGTCAAGTCCGTTATAGTCTTAGCATACTGGCCATTCTGTTCAATGCTGCGATTCTTATTAAAATACAAGTTTCGATATACCAGCACCAGTCTTTCAAATTCCACTCTTTGCCCAATAATAGCTTGCTTTTCTACTTCAAAGGTACTCTTTCCCAAACCAACAGACTTTATCATGCTATTCAACGACATACTTACCTTAGTTAATGTCGGTAGCAAGCCTGCGCCCAATACTTCAAGCGAATCACCCCAAGTGTTTTTAAGTTGCGTCCACGAACCAACAGATGTCTTTGCTTTCTCTTCGGCTATGCTAAAATAGCCCGCCCCGATTTCTAACACCTGGTTAAACTTCTCGCTTTGGTTCAATGTGCTGTCTAACACAATACCATATCGCCCAAGCATTGATGTATTTCCTGCACCTGCCTTCCCAACCAAATCCATCGCAGTGGCAAGGTCAATCTCAAAAGCAGCAGATAAGCCCAGTGCTGCTTTGGTAGCTCTCTCAAGTGTTCCCGTATCAGTAAATCTGGCAATATTCTGCATCTGTGCCATGGATGTCATAAGCAGTTCATCACCATAGATGGTAGCATTTTGCATAGAAGAGGCAAATCTTTCCAAACGAAGGGCATTGAATTCCACTTCCATACCCGTTGCTCGTAAAGCTGCCCTGAGAGTCGTGCTTGCGGATTCTTGTTCCTGAGCAGCCCGGGTCACCGCCCCGATCGTCTTGTTATAAGCTTCGGAAGCGATCTGTGCATAGCCCCTTAGACCATTGTAAACAAAGCCCCATTCAGCAGTGGAAGCCTTGAAGCGCTCCATCATTTGTTTGGCTCTGCTTATCGGATGCTCAATGTTCTTCTCAATGGAAGCTGCCACCGAGCCCATGTCCGCGTCTGCCTTTATGTTATATTTCTTCAGCAGTTTGCCTACGATGCGCTCCAGCTCTTCCTTGTTTTGCAGATCAATGGATATTACCAGCTTTTCCATATTACTTACCTATAAATGGGCAAAAAGCCATACTTCGTTCTTCGTTCCAAAGCTCCATTAGCATATTAGCCTCATCAATCTCGGTTTCCCCGGGGTTCACGCCCATTCTGCACAGATAGTACCGTAGTTTCATGAAGATGTTTCCTGGCTCGCAGTCTCCGGATTCGCCTTCAGGCCTATCGGCCCGGCTGTGATATCTACCAAAAAAGGGATAAGCACCCCCATAGCCTCTTCCATGCTCGCTTCAGCCCAAGATGCTCCGTTATTTTCGGTGCTATCGGTAATCAATTCGCATATCTCGGCTAATCTGCCTGTCTTTAGTAGCTTCCCGCATAGCTCGGAATACTTCAAATCCCGTATCTTTTCCAAATCCCCTGTCAAAACGCCTTCTATTCCGGCATCTTCAAAGATGGGATATAGCTTGCTAAGAGTTGTTATATCGGTCTTTATCTTCATGTTATCTCCTATACTTTAATCTTCAGACTGGTATCGTCCTGGGTAACCAGCTTTTCTGCCAAACGCGCCGCAAAATAGTTCACCAGCGTGTCACTTAGCAAATCGCCGGAGATATCCACAGTGTTATGAATCGTATCGCAGGCGACGCTTTCGCCCAGCAGACTAACGCTTATTATCCGGGCATGCACAAAGCTGTAGTTACCCACGTTCAAAGGCATGTCGTAAGTGAATTTAGGGTTCTTTCCGCTAAGCTCAATCAACCCGGCTTCATTGCCGGTAATTGAAGTCTCAGCAGCATCATCAAACAGCAGTTGGCACACATAGCTAATGCCCACACCTTCCACCGGATCAGAGGTTATATAAAGCCTGTTTTCGCCCTTGCTTATCGCTGGATTATCTACAACCTTAGGAATGTATTCAGATATTAAATCGTTAACTCCTGGGGTTGCCACCTCATAATGAGCTGTTCCTGAAAGAGGAGATATACTTTTTATGTTGCGATACCGGACTGCCACGTGTAAGTAGTTGCCATACCACCCGCTGTCCTTTACGATGTTCACAATATTCGCCACAGAGCCATCAAAATTCACTGTGGCACCACTGGATGCCACCACACTCGTGCCGGATAAGTCCATAGTAGTATTAGAGAAGTTATCCACACACCAGTAGAAGAGATAAAAACCTCCCCAGGGATCGCTTACTGTTGTGGTGCTTAATCTCAAAAAGGCACCTAGTTCGCTTATGTTTGGCGTGGCGGGAGTGACCCCGGCGAGGCTCATTATTGCCTCTTTCACCTGGGCATAGTTAACCGCGTAATCATTCTCAGTTCCGGCACTCAATGCCCGGATTTGTTTGTTGTTAGCGTTCAGATAGTCTTTCAGCTTCAGCTTGCCGGAAGCAATCTCAAATGCGCTGTTACTGCTCAATATTAGGTCACGTAGCACGGTAATCTCAATCTGTTTGGGCTCATAGCTATCGCTGGCATCGGCACAGACCAATAGGTCTATTAGTGCGGGTGCACTTAGCGTCTGTAAACCTTGAATAGTGCTGTCATTCTCTGGCATCATATCTCCTTACACATGGCTTTCGTTAGCCGTGGTATCTATCTTGTNNTATTCGGTTTCGGGTAGTATCAATCTTCCCCCACCCGCACCTAATAGCAGGTAATGAGTAGCATCCAGCATCAGGAAGCGAGGAAGGTTCACTATCTTGGGTATTTCATCTAATAGCTCTATACTCTCGAAGTTCAGATCAACGCTTTGCCCGGCATTTAGATTGGTTATCTCTTTATAGTCTATTATGTCTTTGCTTTTCACATAAATAGACAACGTTGCCCCACTGCTGAATCTCGGCTGAAGCAAAATACCGGCATTATTCAGCTTGCTGGTGTTGATTATGTTTATAAGCTTCAGATGTGCCTGGTAATCCTGGGGACGCAGATTCCACAGCTTCAGTGTTACCTTGGCACGCCAGCCCTTAAAGTCTGTAATAGTTCTGCCGGAAAGCGTTTTGTGCTCTTCCTCCTCCGGCTCAAAACCCACCTGGCCCGCCGGGTTTTTGCCGCTGAATTGCACAGACAAATCGCCCAGGCTAAAACGTGGTGAACCATAGCTAAATATCGGATACATCTACAATCCCCTTTCCTTCACTATTCCACTCTTCCATTCTTTACGCCCAGCCCTACATAAACCTAAAATTAATTATCTTGTTACCCGCACTCCAGTCTATGGCCAAAGCCAATGCCCAAAACTTATCTCCGTGATGCTCGCTGTCCTCACTGTTATAGCTGAAGGTACTGGTCTTGTTGGCACTTCTGCGGATAGACAGAATATGGCTCACCAGGCTCGGATCATTCGGTATGCGCACCCGCTTCTCTTCAAAGGCTATCTTTACCTTCTTAGCCAGGCGTTCTTTAACCGCGGGGGCAAAGCTAACTCCCCGTACTTTTTCTGGATACAAATACTGCAAATCCTCATGCAGGTTCATGCCTATACCGCCCTTATCTATCGCCATAAGCTGTGTCCCAGGCTGTCCCAGGATGTTGCTAAGCTTCTCTTTTTGGGTCCGGAATGGCATCTTTTGCCAGCTCTGAATGCCACAGCACCATACTACCTTATCCAGGCGGAAAGTCTCTGCCACGGCTGTTTCGTCTTTGGTTCTACCTATATCAACGCCATAAACGAAGTTGCGCTTACCCTTGCTCTCAGGTACATTCAACGCCACGGCTTCAAACGCTTCACTGCCCGGATCATACAGGCAAGGCTCTATCAGATTATAGGGTATATAGCTATCAGTAGTATCCAGGGGAATACATTCATAAGCCTGGGCAAATTCTTCCGGATCGAATAGCTCGCGCAGTTCCTCTATATCCACCGGAAAGCCGTCTCTAATCGCATCATGGATGGTAACGCAGTGTTTACTCCACTTCTCGCTTTTACGCTCCCAAATCTGCCAGAATTTGTCTATACGGCTCTTTGGTGTGCTGATCACGGTTACCCGCCCATTAACGGCGGTTATACTGGGAACAATCGCCTGCCAGATTTCCTTGTCTCGAATCGTGAAGGCAAATTCATCCAGGTAAACATCACCATTGAACCCACGGGCTGTTCTCCAGTTCGTGCTGCAAACCATTATATGCTTGCCGTTGCACAGCTCAATATAGCCTTCTTTGTCCACAGCAGGCAGCATGTTCATGCTTTCCAAATGCCCACGGACATAGTTCAAAACTATCTCGGCATTCTTCTTGGAAGCAGATACAATTAGCTGATTGCGCTCACGCACTAAAGCACCGGAGATAGCATCCAACGCCACAGTTAAGCTAAAGCCTATCTGACGGCTCTTGTTTACTATTCTCCAGCGGCTGCTATCCCCTACAAACTTTAACTGATACGGATACAGCGTTTTCTTAATGTATGGTGCTAAAAGCTCAATGTACTTATTCACAAGCTAAACAATCCTTCTGTCATTCCAGCGCAGGCTGGAATCCAGTTCTTTCTCATTGCTTCGATTCATCCTAACCTCTCAGCACGCTCAAAGCCGTTTCCGCTTCGCTTGGCAGCACGTCAAAGGCCTTAAAGCTTATATCAGTGGTCATTCCCAGCCGTTCCTTAAAGAACTGGTCAAGCTGCCCGCCGAAGATGTTCTGCAGAGGCTTAATCTGGGTGGTAAGGAATATCTTCAGTTCACCGGCTGCTTCTCCTCCCCCGCCCAGGCTCCCGGGAATCATAATCCCTGCCAACCGTGGGGGAACTCCATGACAGCTAATTATCTCCATCATGGTCTTGTCCTGCAGTTCTAAAAACTTACCCTCTTTGGTATCCTGAAGCTTTTCCAGTTGCACTTCCACGCCCTCGGGCACTGGTGCCACGCAGAATTTAGAAGCGTTCTCCACTCCCCGGAATTTATCCCGGAAGAATTTGCGCAACCCGGCTTCAGTATTAGGCCCCAAATCCCCGCCTTTAATGAACAATATGCCATCGGGAATAGCGTTATTGGCAAAGAAGTTCTTGTTGTATTTTTTGATCGTAGATAGTAGTTCAATCGCTTCATCTTCTATCAGTGGTAGATAATCCGGGCAGCCCCAAATGGAAGAGAGCATGCTCGGCTCTCTAAAGTGCCAAACCTGCTCTTCGCTAAAGTCCACCTTGTCTTTGCCGTTTTCCTGAATCCAGCCGCCATCCTTACCGGCACTAATTGTCCAGCTTGGCATGTGATATACTTCAATCCCGCTACCAGTTTCCACTACCTCCCAAAAGGCATCACCAAAGATACGCAAGTCAAGAATGGTCTTTTGCAATAGCGTAAACAGGCTGTCTCCCCGTACGATCTCCCGTAGTTTAGTTACCACTTCAGGGTTTTCAATCCCATCACCTAGGATGCAGATAGTTTTCAGATTTATGCACCTTTGATGGTACGAGTTCCGGTAGTAGCAATCAATTAGCTCCTGAACGTCATAAGGACGGCTATTGTCCTTCTTCTTGTTATCTTGCTTGCTCGTGTTTGCGCTTTTCACTACCCAAAGTTTCATAGCACAAAGTCCGCCCTAACTACGCCAATGCTCGCATCAGTATCAATGCTTCTAACCCATTCGCCATCGATGGTTATGCCCAATACCACACCCTTGGGCGCAAGACACAAAGCATAATAGCCACTTACTATATTGTCAGAAGCATCCATAGTTACAATGGGATCGTCGTGCTCATCGGTTACGCCTACTACGCATTCTGTCCCGATGTTCTGCACCTTGCCAATTATCAGACAGTAGTCAGCAAAGTATTCGCTATCATATTCGTATGGCAAGGGATTTGCATCCACACCATAACGCAATACCGCGCTGAACAACAACTTTTCAAATTCACCGCTCTTGTTTTCCATGCGGTAATCTTCGCTATCGAGGTTAAGCTTTATTATCTCTGCGTTATTATAGTCACTTAGCACCGGAACCAGCCAAAGCCTTCTTATCGGCCAGGGGTTTATTACTTTACCCAATATGCTAAAGCTGCATTCCAGCTTCTCGCTACCAGTGTCAGTGCTACCATCATCACAATCTATGGTTTTATCAGGGCTGGCTCTAAACACCAAATCAGATGTCTTGCCCAGATAGTACGGTTGGTTCAATGCCGAAACGGGAGCTGAGCTCCCAAACGCTAATACATGGTAAAACGAAACAGCCATTGTCTCTCCTTCTAACGGGGGAAGGGCGCAGCCGCGCCCTTCTATCCCAATCAAGTTTATGTGAGGGTTACAGGAACCATTGCCGGACTGGTGTCGCTGGCATATCTGCGTTTACCTGTCAGCTTTATCACCTGTTCTTTCCCCCCAGAAACATCGGGGGCAGGATATAGCTGCACGCCAAATAAAGCCCATCCGCTACCGGAAGCCTGGCTATCGTAAACCACCATGTCCACCTGCTGATTTATAAATGCGCTGCGCAGGCTGCTTAAGTTCGCTCCGGTAAAGTTTATTAGCTGCATGTCAACCGTTGCCGCTTCACTGCCAACGTTGTCTGTTCCGTCACCCATGGCAGTGGTTACATCCGGCTCGGTCTTCAGATTAAGCTCCTGGGTAACCTGTATGCTGGCTGGAAGCAGAGCCCAACCGCCTGCCAAGGCTGCCTTACCGATTGTGCTAAACACTGCTCCAGCAGCCCTAACGAACACTTTATCATAAAATCTGACTGCCATAGTACCTCCTATTCAGTCTTTTTTCTATTAGCGGCTTTAAGAACACCGCTCTTATACAGTTCTAAGCGAAACTCGTTGAATCGCGCATCGAACAGGTCTTTTACTTGCTGGAGGGTAACGGGGTCGCATTCCTTACACTTGGCTACGTCAAGGCCGTCCACCTTTCGCTCCAGTTTCTTGATCTTACCTTCCTGAGTCCCCCACAAGTAGGATATCAGTCCAGCTATCAATCCGGCGACAAATATTACCACAGCTACAGGAATGCTAACCATTACCACCTCCGCTTATTTCAGCAGCTTCACCACAGGTTTTATAAGCGGGAATACGAATTTCACCGCATCCACAGCCGTTCCAAACACCTTCTTCAATGTGCTTTGCCCACCGCTGTTTAGCGCAGTTTCCACCTTGGTTGCGGCAATCACTGCCCTATACTCATCGAAATCACCAACGCCTTCCGGCTTGCCAGTTGTGCTTGTTTCTCTCTCGGTGCTAAAGCAAGCACTTACGATTGCCGTTAAAACCGGAATAAGCTTCTGAACTTCCACGTTTACCTTCAGAAAACGGCCAAGTAAGAAGCAGATCAAAGCTGCCAGAAAGGGAACAGCGTAGGTGCTCAAATCGGCTAAATTGTTTACGTTACCGCCCGTGTCGGCTGCTGCCAGGCATACTGTCACCAGCATCGCTATGGTCAAAACTATCTTGAGTAAGTTGATGTGTTTCATGGTTATTCTCCTTGTAACTGCACACTCCCGTGTGCTTAAGGTATCTGCATCTTAGCAGGCACCCAATGTGCCGGCATTCCAGCATCCCCAGAACACCAGCACTCAAATATCCACCCATCCTATTTCGGCGGGTATCTCGGTCTTTAGTTGGTTAATGGTTAGGTTCCCCTGGTTTTCCCAATGCTTAGATAGCTTCACCATTTCGCCTACCTCACTGGAGTGAATTTCGCCTTCACCCCAGCCTCGGCTATTATGGATGCTGTTGCCTTCGCTAATCTCCCGGCTGCTAACTATCAGCTTGGCAATGGCAAAGGCGCATATGGCATATTCCAGGCGTTTATCGCCTTCCAAACTGTCATAAGCTTCCGTTCCCAGGCTGCTTTTCACGTTTGCTTCACATACACCGGCAATTAGCTCAATCCGCGCATCCGGTATGTCACTCGCCAAGCTCTGCAAGGCCTTAACCTTAGGTGCCCAAACATAGGTTGGTTCAGCCATTTATGCCATCCTTCCGCTAATATGAGCAAGGACGCAGCGTGTCCCATGCACCAGGTCGTTACCATACTCCACCCGTTCATTGCAGTAAAAGCGGGGCATGCCCAGCAAGATTTCCACCAGGCTTATCATGCTTGCCCGGCTTTCTGTGAATGACTTAGAATATGCATACAACACCCAAATGCTAAATTCGTGTTCCCCGGTTAAAAGGCTCCCACCTCCATGATTTGAAAGGCGGGAGCCATCCGGTTCTATCACCACGCAAGGAAAGCTTTTAGGCTTATCAACCAGGTTATCTTGCACACACACATCAGGAAGTAGGGCTTGCACCTGCTCCTCCAAACGTACCTGTGCTTCGCTGTAAATCACTTATTCTCCGCCAGCCGGTGCTTCGGGCTCTTCAGGCTCGGCCACCAACATCCGCATGTTGATGTAGGGGTGAATGTTGCAGTCCAGCCGCACACTCAGCACGCCCTTGTAACCGCGGGCTTCAGGATAGCGTTGGGTCTCCAGGTAAACTTCCCGGCCCAGAGGTGCCAAAAGTCCGGTCATGTCGCCAAACAGAATGCAATTCTGTGGCAATCCGGCAATCTCTACCAGCTCGTATTTGCCGCGGAAATAAAGACCACCGTCACGCTCTTTTATCAAAGGCTTAGTGGTGGTTACCTCACCCCACAGCAAGGTCATGTCGGTGGGAGAGATAAATATCTTGCTGTCCGGATTCGCAACGTAATCGTCTGGGCATCCGCTGATCAGCTTCACTATCTTCTTGTTCACATCGTTTTCAGAAGAGCCGTAGGTAACCACCTTGCCGTCTCCGCTCATCTGCTTCAGCAATCCATCCAGGATCATCAGAGTAAGCTCGCGATCTGTGGGTTTATCTTCATCTGCCAGGATGAGCTCGGTGTCGCCGTTAATCAGCAATTGGCTCAGGTCTTTGGCAAATACCTTGGCAAACATTTCTGCCATCTTCTCCGGTGTAGTAGCCGTGTCGTCCACATAGCTATCCTGAACCACCAGGGCAAGCACCAATTCTTTCAAATTGTAGCTCACGTCAGCCGCATTCAGCTCTTGAAGAGTTGCCACGGTTTTGCGGCCGCCGGTGCTGTTGTGCGCATTACTAAACCCGCGGGTCTTATACTGTGCCATGCTAACCACAGGATAGCTACCGGTAGGCAATTCCACCTTCGGGCAGGTTACATACTTCAAAATCGGGGTGTTTTGAATCACCATATCCAGGAACTTATCCACCGTTGCAGGGGAAAGCAGTCCGATCATTTTACCATCTTTCTTGGCCATCTGTCCTCCTCTTTCGTCCAGATTGTTAAAATTGAATTCTTGGAAGGCGGCTTCTTCTCCGCTCTTCTCAATCTTCACGTTGTCACCGTCAA
>DIMZ01000055.1:0-3350 GCA_002425825.1 Cloacimonetes bacterium UBA5553
ACTGGCTGATGCTGGATTATAAATCCCAGGTGGAGGCAAAGGCAGGTCTGATTGAGGGGCTTTTCTCGCATTTTGTGGATAGAGAAAAGATATATCCCACTCTTGCCTCACCCATGCCCAGGCATTATCGTAACAAGGTTTTTATGCCCGTGGGGAAGAATGTCGTTACCCTGAAGCCGGAGTATGGCATCTATTCCCGCTGGACACATAAAATTGTTAGCCATAGTGCTTGCGTAAACCATCCGCCTGTTTTCGACGCAATTGCCACCCGCATTGCCGAAATCTGCCATAAATCAAAGATTGAGCCTTATGACGAAAACCGACACAGCGGTAACCTGCGCCATATTGGCCTGCGCTGTTCTGCGGACATGAAGGAGATATTGGTAATTCTCTTTACCTTAAGCGGTAAACTGCCCTTTTCGGGACTACTTGTGAAGCAGCTTACTTCCGAGTTCCCGGCTATAGTAGGCATTGTGCAAAATATTAACCGTGAGAAAGGCAACGTTATCTATGGCAACGAGACTAAAGTGCTATATGGGCAGGATTATCTTTCTGACACTCTTAGCAACACCCGTTTCCGGATTAACTACCGCAGCTTTTGGCAGATAAACATTGGCACTATGGAAAACATTATGGCAAGCATACGTAGCATCATAAAGCCCGGCTCCAAGGTGCTGGATGCTTTTTGTGGTATTGGTGCCATCGGACTTAGTTTGGCAGGACAGGTAAAGGCATTAACGCTATTGGAAGAGCTGCCGGAAGCCATTGAGGATGCTAAGCTGAATGCAGAACTGAATGGAATAGACAATGCCAGCTTTGTAACGGGTAGATTTGAGGAATTGCTGCCTGAGATTGTGGTAAAGGATTGCCCTGATTGCCTTATTTTGGATCCTCCCCGCAGTGGAGCAACCAGGGAAAGCATAGAAACCATTATCGAAAGCGGGATTAAGCAGATTGTGTATGTAAGCTGCTCCCCTATGACCCTGGCACGTGATCTGCGTCTGCTATTGGGAAGCGGGAAGTATGAACTGCAAAGTCTGCAAAGCTTTGATATGTTCCCCAATACCTGGCACATTGAATGCCTGGCGGTGCTAAACAGGATTTAGGCTATGAGAAAGTATCTTGTTCTAATCATTGCGCTGTTTATCCTGCTTGTTCTTACCAGCTGCCGGGAAGATGAGGGCGATAAAATAGCCCAGCGTGAGATTAGGGACATATTGTATGATGTAAGCGTAAACTTTAACCTGAAGAACGTGTATGGCATCATGGAGCACCTGCATACAGACTATCTGCATAAAGGGAACATAGCGCATCATTTCAACACCCTGTGGCTTAACCGAATGCAGCAGTTTAGCCTTCTGGAGATTGAGGTTCTGTATATTGAGATAGATGGTAATAAGGCGGTGGCGCATACAAGAAACAAGTTTATATCCGCCTTCGAAACCAATACCCTGAACGAGCCTGCTGATAATGGCGATATATCATATTTCTATCGTGATAACGGCAATTGGTATATCTATGGCAATCAGCAGTGGTTCAAAAAGCGATAATGAATAAATCAACATAGAGTAAGCATTAAGCTATACTTAGGAGGAAAACCAATGAAGAACGCGATTATAATCCTTAGTCTAAGCCTGTTACTAATAGGCGGCTGTGCCAAGTTTCAAAGCCAGCAAGCCACGCAAACCTTGTCTATTAGCCCCGCAACATCAGCAACGGTGGTGGACGAAAGCATAAACCTGAAAAAGAAGATTGCCATTGGCAGATTCACCAATGAAAGCAGAATGGCAAATAGCTTTTTGAACGATGGCAGCGACACGAAAGAAAGACTATCTCGCGCTGCAACAGATATGTTAACGGCTAAGCTTGCCATGACCAAGCGTTATGTACTGATTGAAAGACAAGACGACCTGGCTATTAGCAACGAACAACAAATATCTAATATAGAAAGCTACAAGATTCCGGCTGATTACCTTATCCTTGGCTCCATCTCGGAATTTGGACGTAAGACCAGTGGCAACGTAGGCCTGTTCGACCGCACCAAGAAACAAACAGCCTATGCCAAAGTTACTATGCGCATTGTTGATACCCGCACGGGAATGAGTATCTATGGCGAAGAAGGCAGCGGAGAAGCAAGCAGCGAAGTTGGCACAGTGATGGGCATGGGCTCAACTGCGGGTTATGATGAAAGCCTGACCGACAAAGCCATAGATGCAGCAATAGGGAGTGTGATTCAGAACCTGATAAACAAGCTATCCCACGATCCCTGGCGTTCCTATGTGCTTAACATGGAAGGCAATGAGGTCTATATTTCCGGTGGAGAAAAGCAGGGAATAAAGAAGGGTGATGTGTTCAAGGTGTATCTGCGTGGCAAGCAAGTAATAAACCCGCAAACCAAGGTTCCCATCGAGCTTCCCGGCACCGAGATTGCCACCATCACGATTACTGCAACCATCCCCGGCACAGAGCTAACCGAGCTTTCCAGTGCAGTGGTAATAAACGGCAGCATACCAGCAGACCAGCTAAGTAACATCTACATAAGTGATAAATAAGCGAGGCAAAGCATGAAGAAGCTATTACTAATATCCCTGGTTACCGTGTTCCTTATTTCGGCATGCAGTGTGGCAAAATATAACGAGACCTCTGTAATGAAGGCAGATTACGGCATTTTGCGTCTGGTAGGCAACGCGGAAGGTAGAACCGTTAGCGTAGATGGCAACGTCCTTAGTCTCGACCCCAAGAAACAGGTGAATAACATAGAGCTTAAAACCGGCACTTATACGCTTGAAATTAAACGAGATGGCAAGGTGGAGCTTGCACAAAGGCTGTTCATAAGCAACGGACAGGCAAACGAAGTAAAGCTGCCATGAAGAAGCTGGTATTGATGTCGGCTGTGTTGCTGCTGCTTGCAGCCTGCGCTCAGCCTCCTTATATCTACTATGGAAATTCGTCACACAGCTATTACAAGGCAGTAAAAAAGCAGGACGAGCTGTCTGTAGCCCAGTATAAAGCAAGCTTGGAGACTGTGTTTAAACGCTCCGATGCCATGGGTATAAAAGTGCCTCCCGGTTTGTATTGCGATTATGCATTGCTACTGCTGAAAGAGAACAGGAATGAAGAGGCGAAAGCCTATTTGGAAAAAGAAAAGAGGAACTGGCAGGAAGCGAATGACATGATTAACTTTCTGGCAAAGCGATATGGCTTGGACTAAGGAGAGTGGAAGATGAAATATAGATTACTGCTTATCGCTCCCTTTTTGGCACTCCTGTTCATGTTTGCCTGTGCCCTGCCGCCTGCTGCTACGCTGCAAACTATGTATCCCGCCATGTATAGCAGTCCGCCTGCATCCA
>DIMZ01000055.1:3363-10771 GCA_002425825.1 Cloacimonetes bacterium UBA5553
TGCCTCCAATGAACAACAGCACAGCCGCCGATGCCAAAGAATACTTTGCTTGTTCGCTGGCAGAAGCTGTTGGCAGAAAGGGATATTACGTCCTGCCCGTAGAAGCTATGTTCGGCTTACTGCGCGACGAAGGTATGTATGACAGCGAGAATATAAGCCCCATCGTGCTGCAGAACTTTAATAAGCACTTTGGTGCCGATGCAGCATTATTCACCACCATAGAAGAGTGGAACAAATCATGGTTCTTAACCACAGGCTCTCTCACCATAAAAGCAAAGTTCGAGTTAGTTAGCACCAGTACTGCCGAAAGCATTTGGGATTTTAGCACCCGCATTACAGTTAATCTGGATTCCGAAAGCAAAAACGTGCTGGTTGCCATGATAGAATCCGCAGTTAAGACCGCAATGGAAGACTATTTCCCAAACTGCCTGCAAGCTAACATAAGTGCTATGGATAGAGCCTTGCCCTATGGTAAGTATCACCCGCAGTTTAATATGGATGGGAGCAAAATGGTTCCCCCAAACAAATTCGCAGACATCGAAATAGAAAAGTAGAAATACCCGCACAGCAAGCAGGTGCATCGCGTAAGATGAACGCGGTTCACTTGCTTGTTGCGCAATTAAAATAAGTGACTATCATATAATTATCTTAGCCCAGAAGGAGTTCTTTTGAGAAAGCTTGAGCGTTATACCCTGAAGGACATGATAAACCGCACCTGCGAAGAATACCCCAATCGCCCCGCCTTATCCATGATTGATGAAGAGCCAATCACCTATTCCCAAGTTGACGCAAAGATTACAGAAATTACTGCATTGCTGCGTGAAAATGGGATTTTGAAAGGCGACCGGGTAGCCATCCTTAGCCAAAATATGCCGAACTGGGGTTTGGTGTATCTTGCTATCACCAGTATGGGTGCCATTGTTGTTCCTATTTTGGTAGATTTTCACATCACCGAAATCTTGCATATTCTAAAACATTCTGCCAGCAAGATGGTATTTGTATCCATTGCCCAATACGAAAAGATTGGCTACAGTGAGTTAGACCCATTTCCCGTAATGATTAATCTGGACACCCTACAGCCAATTGAGCCGCAAATACCTCAAGGCAAACTGCAGGACTTCATTCAGGAACGCAGCAAAGACATAAACAACCTTCGGCGTATGGCTTTGCACGTAATGGGAGTTAGGGATGCGGAGGTTCAGGAAGACGACCTGGCTGCCATTATCTACACTTCGGGAACTACAGGTAGCTCCAAGGGCGTAATGCTAACCCATAAGAATCTCGTTATGGACGCCGTATTAACCCTTAAGATACAAGAGGTTAATTACAAAGACAGGCTAATCTCCGTGCTGCCCCTGCCTCATACCTACGAATGCACTATCGGCTTTATAATCCCAATGATGACAGGTGCTTGTGTGTATTATCTGGACAAGCCACCCACTGCCAGGGTGCTGCTGCCTGCCATGCAGAAAGTAAAGCCAACTATGATGCTAACTGTGCCACTTATAATAGAAAAGATATTCAAGCTGCAAATCCACCCGCAGCTTACCAAGAATCTCGTTATGCGCGAGCTTTATCGCGTCCCCTTTATTCGCAAGGCATTGCACAAGGTTGCAGGCAAGAAACTAATGAAAACCTTTGGCGGTCACATTCATTTCTATGGCATTGGCGGAGCGTTGCTTTCTGCCGAGGTGGAACGCTTCCTTTACGAGGCTGGTTTTCCCTATGCTATTGGCTACGGCTTAACCGAAACTTCACCGCTAATTGCGGGCTGCTCGCCATCGGTAGTAAAATTCCGCTCTACGGGAACAGTATTGCCCGGCCTGGATGTTCGCATTGCCGATCCCGATCCTGTTACCGGTATTGGTGAGATTCAGATTAAGGGCGAGACTGTGATGAAAGGTTATTACCGCGATAAAGAGCGCACCAACACCGTTTTCACCCCTGATGGCTACTTTATGACTGGGGATTTGGGTATCTTAAAAAAGAAGAACTACCTGTATATTAAGGGCCGCTGTAAGAACGTTATTGTTGGTCCAAACGGCGACAACATCTATGTGGAAGAGATTGAAGCCAAGTTGAATGAAAACGAAAGCGTGGNNTAGCGTGCTGGAATCATTAGTTTATGAATCAGGCGGATTGATAACCAGAAGAGTGTTCTTAAACTACGAGATATTAGATAAACAACACGGCATTGCCAATATGAGCAGCGTTCAGGCAGAGAAATTTATTAGCAAACACCTGGAAGACTTGCGTAAACACCTGAATAGCAACGTCTCTTCATTTTCCAAGCTGCACAAATTAATAGAGCAAAAAGAGCCTTTTGAAAAGACGCCCACCCAAAAAATAAAACGCTTCCTGTATCAGTAATGTAGCCGTTACGAAAGTTGGGTAAGGCAATTACATAGCTTAGGCCCCTATTATGCTGCAAACAGGTGTAGTGTCAAACTATGCCTGTTTGTTGTTTATGTACATCATGCATGCAGGAATTGCGGTATCATTACGGATTCATTGCAGATTTCATCCGTAATTCATGCGCATTTCATCAGCAATTGGAGCAAGGAGCATAAAATATCTTGCATTATTACCTCGGAACAGGTAGCTTGTTCTATAACAGATATTGAAGTAATAACTAAAAGGATTTTGGGCATATTAGCCGTAAGTAAACATCCATGAAAATAAGCACGAAGCGCATAACACCAACCAAGCCAGCCTTATGGCTGCTGCTGTATGCCATAATGTTTTTTTGCATTTCTCTATCTGCGGAAGAGGCTATTGGAAGTGACGAGGCTAATACAGCGGAGCTTCGGCAATCACCAGAGCAACGAACCGATGCATTTTATAGAACCATTAGCGAGAGATCGGAGCGAAACTGGCTATTGAGGCGTGTATATCCCATGGTCTTTCGCACAGATATCCCGGGCGCAAAGATGCGATGGGAGGATGCGAACTACGATGCCTGGAGCGGTAAGCGGATTTCCAGAATTAGCATTCTGAGCCTTGATGTATTCAATGGGCGCAAGTCTTTACGACGTAACAAGGCTTATATGGCGATGATAAAGGTAGGCAATGCCATGCACATCGACACTCGCCAGTGGATTGTGCGCGAAAATCTGCTGTTTAAGGAAGGGCAAAGCATAGACCCAGGGGTTTTGAAGCGGAACCTGAGCTATTTGAACGGCTTGGACTACATTAGTGAAGCATATATACTGGTGCTGCCTGTTGGAGATGGCAATGATGATGCGGAAGTGGTGGTGTTGATTCGTGATAAGTTCTCGCTATATCCCGGCTTTGAACGAGATTCCAAAACAAGATATAAGATTAAGCTGAATGACCATAACTTCCTGGGCTGGGGACAGCAGCTGGAAAACACCTGGCACATAGATTCCGAGCGCAAAGGTTCTGTGGGCTGGGAAAGCTTTTATAGCGTGGCAAACATTCGTGGCTCATTTATTGGTGGAGACATCAGTTGGCAGGATATTCCCGGCTTCACCCGCAGCAGCCTTGCCTTCGAGCGTCCATTTCTGTTTCCGGCACTTAGCCATGCTGGAGGCTTAAGCTTTAGGGATACATACATTCATCCTCCTGCCGACAGCATAAGCTTGGACAAGACGGAGCTGGGGGCTTGGTTAGCCCATAGCAGCCGGGTTTTGGGAATGAAAGACAATCGCTATAAGTATGCGGCGATTTCTGCAGAAAAGATATGGCACAAAACCAGACCGGAGGTGGCAGAGCTAAGTGGCAGAATGTGGCACGATAAGCTGCTTGTAATGGGTTCGTTGGCTTTAACGCAGTCTGAATACGTACGCTTGGAGAAAACAAGTTCGTTTGTGGGCAATGAACGCCTTCCAGTGGGCTTTCTGCTGGAGTTTCCTTTCGGATATGAATTGGGTGAATTTGCCGACAGGCAGTTTATAGGCCTCAGATGGGGTAGAGGGAAGGTGGTGCTGGGTGATGCCTATATGTATCTGGAGAGCGATGTGGAAACCTATATTCGCAAAGGTAAGCCGGAGCAGAGCGTGTTTTGCCTCAAACCAATGCTAATCTCACCCTTGCGCTCATTTGGCTCATATAGCACACGCACCTTTTACCGTGGGCGTTTAACGCTGGGGAAAAACAGATTTAGCAACGAGAGCTTGGAGCTGAGCAATGATCCCTTTTATAGGGGGAACATAGAGCTAAGCGGCGATAACATGCTGGCCTTTAGTCTGGAACAGGATTTCAATGCACCCTTAAGCATTTTGGGCTTCGACGTTACGCTGTATGGCTTTGCCGATGGGGCAATTATTACCGATACCCCGCTACGGCCAAAGATGGAAGAGATTGTGATGGTGGAAGGTGTTGGTATGCGGTTGCGAAATCCGCGCTTGGTGTGGCGCTCTATGCAGCTTCAAGTGGCATGGAACCAAACCCATGGCAAGTTTGGCTCTCCGCACCTAAGCTTTGGAACTCATCTGCCGGTAAAACTACTGCAATTTGAAGGGCGGCGACCTAAGCCATACGAGTTTTAAAGCTGGGATGTGTTAGTAGCAGATAGGATTGTTCATACTAAAGAGGATAGCTGGCAGTAGATAGTACCTGAATGCTAACTTAAACCAGAATAAAACAATATGCTCAGCAATATGTCTGATATACATGAAACTCAGAGTATATTAGATTGCTTGCCTATAGATAATGCAAGGTACTTTAAGTGCTTTGCTTACATTCACCATAGTGTACTAGTTCCCCATGTAAGAGGTGTGCATTCGCTACTTTCACAATCTTGCTCAGATGCTGCACTTCAGAATACTGTAAAATAGGGCATAATTTGCAGTTTGAGGAAAAGTATCCACAAAGGTGGGTTAAACATTGATAAGGATAAAAAAAACAGATTGACACAAATGTTATTGTGTGGGTATCAGTATCGTTATGGTTTAGTGCTAGAAATCCTAAGCGATAGCCCGTTGTATGAGAAGTTCGAGTCCTATATTAGCTTGAAATCAATACTTACGAACAGATGAGGAAGGGAATAGTCGGGGGGGCGTTTAGGATGTTGACAGTTGTATTGACCAAGGCAACACATAATGGGAGGATCTACATGGATACATCATAATAAGGATTTTGTAAACTAGTATTCGTTAACTATCTGTAGGTTAGGAAGTTGGTTTGTTAACAGACATTAACCTGATGAAGGGTAGGATAATCCATATTATTACGATAAGAAGAAAATATGCGGCAATACATATGTATCCGCAATTAGATGCCACACACCATAATGAACACATAAAACCACAGCTAATAAATGAAGGATGCTAATATGCGTAAATTAATTCTAGTTTTCTTACTTGTATTGTTGAGTGTTTGGTTGTTTGCTGATGCAGATGCCATTCGGACTGGAGTCCTTAATAACGTGGTTAACTTCGCTCCAATCCGTACATACACAACTTATGGTAATTTGTACGCTAAGAATGATGCGGTTATTCTTGCAGCGAGATACAACACATCATCACAGATATTCACTTTTGAACCTGAGATAGTTGCAGTATTGAAATTCTCAAGAATTATCATAGCATTAGCGGATTATCCGATAGGCAACAAAATTGTTGTTAACTGGGGCGATTCGGTTAATCCCAGCTCAACTGTATATGCTCCAACAGATTCAGTTGAACATCAATACAACGCACAACATGGAACATATCATGTTTCTGTAAAAACATATCGTTTATCTCCAAATGGGTATTATGAAGAAGAACTACATCAGCGCATCGAATATAAGTTAAGCATTTTCCCTTATGACATAGTAGAGGAAGTAGCTACAGTTGATGGTAATACAAAAGGAAATCTAACCTTTATCAAGTCAGTTACGTCAAATAGCACAAAAAGACCAGTACTTATAGTAGAAGGGTTCAATCTTCATAGTAATAACACGATATCGAATATAATTGGTTTAAACCCAGACATGTACCAGAATCTTTTGAGCACGGGTAAGGACATCTTTATCCTCACATTTGCAGATAGTGAAAACAGCTTGTTTGTAAACTCAGGGCTAGTGTTATCTGCGTTACATAGAATTCAGGAATACTATTCGGACACAGGTAATACAGCCGGGTTTGGAGTTGCACCAATAAAAGTAATCGGTTACTCAATGGGTGGAGTATTAGCTAGGATTGCCCTCGCTAGCGCAGAAGACGAAAATGACTTCGCACACGGGTGTAACTTGCTTCTAACAGTCGACTCCCCTCATCGTGGTTTTGTGATTAACGACCACGTTCAGTCATCTATTGCTGCCATAAAAAACTTTTTGCCTAACAATTCTGACCTTGTTGGCGAAATCTCGAGAATATCGGACTCCCCCATCGCCAAGCAACTCATACGTAATAGTATCCACGCAATTCCAAACACGTTTGAATTCAGTGATGGTTCTAACGAGTATACTAATATCTTTGACTTCCTTAATCCATGTGATGCACATAATGTAGATCAGATAAATAAAGATGTGAGTTACTACACTTCTGGGAATTATAATCCAGAATTGGATTTTAAATCAGGATTCCCCTGGAAGCAAAACAACATCAAAAAGTATGCAGTGGCATTTGGCAAGCGAGCAGCTATTGGCAATACTGGAGGCGAAAACTCATTTGCAAATATGCAAGTACGTTGGAAGATTTTTGGTCTAGTCAGTGGATTCACAGTAGATCTAATACAATCAAGATGGTATGATAAGTGCCCAGGCTCTTTTTTTCCGACTGAGTATCATTATCAAAGGAACATTATCCCTGAATCGTTTGGAAACTCAACGCTTGAACAAGTAATCAGTTGGATAATTGGGGCTGATGATCTGAAGTTCAAATTAAACGTTAATTATGACTTACCGGTAATCCCCGTAATCTCTAGTTTGTGCATTACGAATCGTTACTTCACTAACAACTCACCTTTTGTACACTATGGCGAGAACATAACCGAACCAGTGATGACACCTTTTAACAAATACTACATACCCTATCAGGCAAGTAACCACACTATACTTAGCCAAAGTTGTGCAGAATGGATTGGATCTCGAATACAGGAGTTTCAAATTGATCCTACTTATGACACTATTGGACAGATAACAGGCACACTACGAGTAGGCTCTCAGTTGTTGGCAAGCGAGAATTTTATCATAACGAACCAGAACTCAGGTGTTGTTACTAATGCCATAACAGATTTACAAGGTAATTTGCAATTTGATAATCGGTATATAAATACCTGTGTATATGAAATCAAACACGCTGGTGGGCTGTATTATTCTCAGTATGTAACTGCAAATGTAGATATGTTTGGTAATGCTGATGTCGGTGAGATAGTATTCAATAGACCCGAAAACGTAGTTTATGTTGACAACTCAGTTAACTCGACTACTTGTCGCTCAGTTTCAGATGCTTTTGATGTT
>DIMZ01000055.1:10804-12099 GCA_002425825.1 Cloacimonetes bacterium UBA5553
AAGGGAAGCAATATATCTCACATATTAATTGCGGGAGGAACATATCAAGAGAACGTTAATATTATCGACATTGGTTTTGATACGCCAAGTTTCATTATTGAAGGGGATGGCACAGAGGTAATTATACAATCAGTTTCTAAGAATGAACGGGTATTCAGTATCAACCAAGTTATACCGCGGAGCATTGATGCTCTTACTATTAAGAATATTATTTTTGAAGACACAGACGCACAGGGTGGTAATGGAGTCTCTCTTACAAGTTCGAGTTCCAATGGCATTAAGCGGGTCACATTACAGAACTGCACAATCCGAAACTGTGGTGATAATATGCAAATGACATCTAATCAACCCGTAGGATTATACTCCAACATACCCATCAATATTAATGAATGCGACTTTTATAACAACAGAGGGGGGTATGGTATTTCATCCGCAGGGTCTAGAGGTGCCATCTCTCTAAGCCTAAACAATGAATCTCATGTTTCAGTTATTGAGAATTGCCGTATCTACGATAATTCTTCTCGAAATGCATCAGCAATATTTGTAACTGGTAGAGGCAATTTCTACATCAGTAACAATGAGATCCTTAACAACCACCAAAGTTACGAGTACACAAGTTTTTGCATTGAAGCCCTGAATGCTTCTAATGTCGTGTTGAGCAATAATATTATCGACAATCCTAGCCCTTATTTAGCGTCGCCAACAAGAAAGGAATATGCTATTGGTATGTATCGCTCAAGCACGAGTAACATTCCCTCCTATGTGAAAGCAATGAACAATACCATAGTTGGAAGCCGACGCGCACTTTATGTAGGTAATATCAACACTGAAGTACTAAACAATGTTATAGACGTTAGTAATGTCGGAGTATTATTTTCTGGTAGTGATCAATCAATACTCAAGTTTTCGAATAATTTCATAAAAAATAACCCATACCTAACTGTCGCAGAAAACTACAATATATTCGTGCCTACTAACTCAGGTAATATGATTGGAGACCCGCTTTTAGGCTCAGATTACACTCCAAGGTGGGACTCCACTACCATGTCGCCATGTATTGACAATGGAACTGGGTACAAAGATCCCGATGGCACACCTGCTGATATTGGCGCGGTCACGGCGATAGCGCACGATTCTTGGCGTTATGGTTTCTGGGATGCTACGGCGCAAGACCCGCAGTTACCGATCCCTAAGGATACATGGCATTGGGTTAGCTACCCGGTAGTAAACACTCTTACCACGGGAAAGAATAAAGCCAATGAATACTTTAGCGCTTTGTTGGGGAAACATATGGA
>DIMZ01000055.1:12144-14454 GCA_002425825.1 Cloacimonetes bacterium UBA5553
TGTAACCAGCCCTCAAGGGTATAAGATAAAGCTGCTACCCGGAGATCCCAATCAAGCAAATCAAACACCTGTAACCCTTAGTCACAGCGGATTCAGAACCCCTGCCAATACAGCTTTCAACATAATTGGCAGTCCCAATCCTGCTAACGTGATTTACGAGAATTGGATAGGCTATTTTGATAAGGACAGTGCTATGCCAAACACTGCCTTTGCCTCTATTTGGAACGACATCATTTTTGTTCAGGGCAAGAGTTGGAGCCTTTATAGAGATGAGTCCGGTGATCTTGTTGGAACAATGGGTGCCCTAAACGATGGTGATATGGTGATAATCGCAACCTACAACAACCATGATAGCTTCAGATGGGTGAATACCACGCCGATCCCACCTCACAAAAAATCGATATCAAAGGCATTCGATTTTAAGGAACTTCCAGATTATAAGCCTGTTTACTTAGACCTGTCTGAGATAGATACTGCAGACCTAAAAGAAATAGGCCTGTACCTGGATGGCGAATGTAAAGGTGCAGTGGTTGTGGAAGACAGCCTTGAGATGATCTGTGCTTATCTGGAAGATGATGAGAGCTTGGAAGTGGGCGATGTTGAGCTTGAGTTCGTTTACGAAAGTAAAAGCAATCCCAGACTTATGCAAGCAATGCCAATCAGCAGTTCAAATTTAATCAAAACGAACGTTGGCAGTTTACCTCAATATCCAGTATATCACATTAACGTTAAGAATTCTAATAGTAACTACATGGTAATCCCATTATCTCTGGAGCGTAACTATCCCAATCCCTTTAATCCCGAAACTACCATCAGGTACTCAATCGATGAACCGGGGATGGTGGCACTGGAGATATATAATTTGAAGGGACAATTGGTGAAGACCCTTGCGAAGGGGATTACCGATGCGGGAAGGTACTCTGCAATATGGAATGGAACCGATAACAACGGTAAGCCGTGTGCCAGTGGCGTATATCTTTATAAGCTGAATACGAAAAACAAAACAATGGTTCAGAAAATGCTAATGCTTAAGTAGCAGATAATTAGTGGGGGAGGGAGATAGTATCCCTCCCCACCTTATGGAGTTTATATGCCCTGTTGCAAGTACCTCTTTGCCTTGTTTTTGCTGTTTATTATCGCAAGTCTAAATGCTACCACCAGAATTGTGGACATCAATGGCAGCGGGCAGTACACAAGCATTCAAACTGCCATTAATGCTTCGAGTCCGGGCGATACGGTCTTAGTATATCCGGGGAGGTATTATGAGCTTATTACCATACAGACCAATAACTTGTCTCTTTATAGTTTAGAGTATCTTACCAACAATCACGATTTTGTAGATACTACCATTATAGATGGTAGTGCCAGCAGTTTATGCCTTAGAGTTATGAATAGTATCCAGAACGTAGTCGTACGTGGATTTTCATTTACCAATGGTAGAGGTACCTTGCTGTACCCGAACTCCCAAACCAGGATTGAAAATTGTAATATTTATGGGAACAAATCGTTTGATGGTGCAGGCATGTACATTGCCGAGGGCACAGCCTATCTAAGCGGCGTAAAGATTTATGACAACTACGCACTCAATCAGGGTGGTGGGATGTATATCTACGGCTATATGGGTACGGTTAATGTGACCTTTGATCCGGTAAACCGCTGTTCCATATACAATAACCGGGCGGGGGCTGGGCAAGACATTGTAGCCCATTCCATAAATAGCGATCTGAATATTCCCCTGGAGATGTTCACTGTGGCGAATCCAAGCAGTTATTATGCCGCCCCCCTACGCGCATTGGGAAATGAATTCCAGTTGCATATTGACGCCAATACCGCTTATCATCAGGAGGTAAACAGCGACCTGTATGTGTCTCCCGATGGTGATGATGCCAATGATGGGCTTAGCCCCTCCAGCGCACTAAAAACCATTCATACCGCGGTTTACAAGATAGCCTCGGATAGTCTGAATCAGAAAACTGTGCATTTACTACCGGGAACTTACTCCCGCACTGCCAATCAACAGATGTTTCCCATATCTCTTAAGAGCTGGGTTAAGGTGAAAGGTGCCGGCATAGGGGAAACAATGATTATCGGTGAGCCGGATCCCCTAATTACGAATCAACCTCTAAAGGTGTTTGCCAGCTTAGACCAGAGGCATATTGGCATGGAGGGGATGTCTATCACTACCCAAAATACCGATAATAGCTGTGCATTGTGGGGCTTTAGGGAAGATCATGTTATGCTAAAGAACGTTCGCATGCATGAGCTTAGCCCCAAGAATTGTGCGGTTATAGATATATCTTATGTTACGAA
>DIMZ01000054.1:0-149 GCA_002425825.1 Cloacimonetes bacterium UBA5553
TGCGCCAGTAGCTCAGTAGGATAGAGCAGCAGCCTTCTAAGCTGCGGGTCAGGGGTTCGAATCCCTTCTGGCGTGCCATTTAATGTTCCCTAAAGCCAATAGTATTATAAAGCACCATGGTGGGTGTAGTTCAATGGCAGAGCACCGGA
>DIMZ01000054.1:164-465 GCA_002425825.1 Cloacimonetes bacterium UBA5553
TTCCGGGCGTTGTGGGTTCGAGTCCCATCACCCACCCCATCCATCTTCAAAATGCCTTCATCGAGATTAAAACAAACATATTTAACTTGTAACACAATCACTTTCGCTTAACATATTAACGAATACTACTTTGAGAGGACTTCAAATGAGCTTGTATTTGGGTATCGACATAGGCGGATCCAGTTTCAAGTATGGCTGGGGCAATTCCGAAGGCTTGCGGCACTTTGATTCCATTCCCATAAAGCATAAGACCATGGAACACTTTCTGCAGCAAGCATCAACGCTACTTTCCATAGTTGAC
>DIMZ01000054.1:501-2841 GCA_002425825.1 Cloacimonetes bacterium UBA5553
GACGATAAAGTGTCGCTTCAGCACATAAAAGCCATAGGCATTGGTAGCCCCGGCACAATTGAAACTAATAGCGGTAAGACATGTGGAGTGAACCCCAATTTACCCTTCTGGATAAACTACCGTCCTTCAGACATTATTCCAGCATTCGTGAAAGCACCGGTCTTTTGTGACAATGATGCAAACCTGATGGCACTAGCCGAAGCCAACCACTATCACTGTAATCACTTCTTGGGCATAACAGTGGGGAGTGGGATTGGTGGTGGATTGGTACTTAATGGTGAGCTTTTCCATGGCAGCAACGGCTTTGCAGGCGAGTTTGGACATTTATGTGCTGTAAAAGAAGGGCTTTTGTGCAATTGTGGGAAACATGGTTGCCTGGAAGCCTATGCTTCTGCCGATGGATTGCGTCGCAGACTGGGCAAGAAAGATCCAAAGTACTTAAACATAGATTTGAAGGCTCTACTTAAATCACAGGACAGCTTTGCGTTAGAGGCTATTGAGGAAGCACATTCACTATTGGTTACCACTATTGTAAACATAGTTACCCTCCTGGATTTGGAATGTGTTGCATTAGGAGGGGGAGCTATGGATGCGGGGCTTTACGAGATAAACCGGATTGAGCGTGATGTAAAGATTAGTCTGCCTGCTGCAAACAAGGGTAGAGTGCGGGTGCTAAAGGCTTATCACGGTAATAAAGCCGGCGTAATGGGCGCGATACTTTTGGCGGAAAAGGGAATATCTTAGAACTGGGAACGAATCTTGCATCGCTATAATAGTATGAAAAGAATGGAGAATGACATGAAGAAATTAACTGTAATTGTGGTTTTGGTTGCTACAATGCTTTTGGCTGTGGGTTTGGCCTTTGCTAAGGACGACAATCTTGTCGCATTTGAGGTTAGTCCTAATCCTATGGATAAGGACTGCACCATCTCTCTCGCTTTTCGCACTCCGGGCATAGCGACGATAACTGTGAACATCGAAACCAAGGCTGGTGAGGTGATTAGAACAATATACACGGGTGTGAACAGCAAAACAATGCAATTTGATTGGGATAGATTTGGTGGTTCAGGCGTTTATCAGCCTGCCGGTGAATACTTTGTTGCGCTTCACTACAATACGCGTTACACCTCTACAAAGAAGACGCTTATCTTGAAATAACCATAAATTGAATAATCTGAAGCTCCATGAATAGAGATTCGCAAAAAAAGTCCGTAATGGACTTTTTTTGGTTTACCATACAAACAATATCTGAGCTGCTGCATGTGCGTGCTAATCGGCATGTAAGCAATCTGGTTATAGTACGACAAATCCTGTTCACCGGCTTTGAAGCCCTACCCTTAATAGGCTTCATTGCTCTTGCCATCGGTGGTTTGGTTATTATGCAGGGTTATGAGTTGCTTAGTAACTTTGGACAGGGCATTTGGGTGCATATCATCCTGGTGCGTGTGGTGGTTGGTGAACTTAGCGGCATTATTACTGCTTTGGTGGTAATAGCGCGTAGCGGAACGGCAATATCTACGGAACTGGGCAATATGGTGGTTAGCCGTGAGATGAATCTGCTAAGGTCTTTTGGGATATCGCCACTGGTTTATTTGGTAGTGTCACGCATTATCGGTGTGGTGATAGCAATGGCGGTGCTAACTCTGTATTTTAATATAATAGCCGTTGTGGGTGGATGGCTGTTCTCGCAGTTTTTTAACAATCTTGAGTTTCGTGCCTTTGTAAACGACTTCTTTTCACAGCTACGCCTCTCATACATTCTGATGGGCTTCTTAAAGTCTGTCGTTTTTGGCCTTATAATTGCCATAACCGCTTCATACCATGGAATGAGCGTGCAGAGAGCATCCACAGAGGTTCCTCAACGTACAATTCGTGCAGTGGTTAGTTCCATCTTTACCGTTATCATCACCGATATTATAATTACCTGGCTTTTCTGGATGTTACAATGATGCAACTTGAGTTAAAAGAGATTTGCACCCGCAATCACCTTAATTGCTTCAGCTTAAGTATCCGTATAGACAAATGCACTGTGCTGTTTGACCCTACGGAAGATGTTTCGTCAACCGTGCTGACTACCCTTATCGGAGTTGACCTCTATGACAAGGGAAGCATTAGCATTGATGGATTAAACTATGAAGATTATATGCTGAAACATGGCATGATTTCTACCTTTGCCATGGTGTTTGATGAAGGAATTATGCTGTCTAACTTAACTTTACGAGAGAATATGCTGCTGTCATGGAGACTTCGATATCCTGAGAGAGATGAGAAAGAATTTGACATAGACCTAAGCCATTGGCAAGTGCGATTGAAGCTGGATTGTGACTTCGGTTTGCGACC
>DIMZ01000054.1:2867-10051 GCA_002425825.1 Cloacimonetes bacterium UBA5553
AGCCCGGCAAAAAAGAAGTTTTGTGGCTTTATAAGAGGCTTGATGCTAAAGCCAAGACTGCTGTTGATAGATGACCCATATTACCTGTTCAATAAAACGGAGCGAGAGCAGATATTTTCGCTGCTAAGCAGCCTGAATGGAGAGCAGCCTATGTTAATAGCCAGTGCGGATGATGATTTTACCAATGCTATTGCCGATCGCATGATAGACCTGAGCTATTGAAACCATAACGTTCTGTATAAATCATTACAAGTAGCTGGTATTCGCCATTCAAGTTCGGCTTTCTAAGCTGCATAAACCCGCATAAAAGCATTGACACAAGTGGACAGTGCAAAAAGATGGGTAAACTAAGCTAAAACATACTACAAGAATATAATAGACACCCAATGGGAGGATCAACATGAAAACTGGCGGTTGCCGTTACGGAACACACAGGGTATTGGAACCCAAGGGCGTATTGCCTCAACCTGCAAGAGTATTAGATAACGACATGTCTGAGATTTGGGATAACGAGATTTTAATCGATGTTATTCGTTTGAACGTGGATTCTGCTTCCTTTCACCAGATTAAGAACAAGCTGATGGCACAGGGTCACACCGATATGGAGAAGGCTTTTGCCGAGCATGCGATAGACCTCACTACCCGCACAGGTAAGCACAAAAATGAAGACACCGGTTCCGGTGGAATGCTTATCGGCAGAGTGGCTGCTATTGGCGATAAGTTCGAACAAAAAGAAGCGATAAAAGTAGGGGACAAGATTGCCAGTTTGGTGTCACTTTCCTTAACCCCCCTCAAGATTAAGCAAGTAAAGAAAGTGCTTTTGGACAAAGACCAGGTAGAAATAGAAGGTCAGGCAATCCTGTTTAGCAGCGGCATCTATGCCAAGTTACCGGATGATATGGATGAGAATCTTGCTTTATCAGTATTAGACGTAGCTGGTGCTCCTGCACAGGTTGAACGTTTAGTAAAACCAGGCGATACCGTAGTCATAATCGGTGCCAATGGCAAGAGCGGTGTTTTGTGTAATGCCGTTGCCCGTGAAAGAGCCGGCGTTTCCGGCAAGGTGATTGGTATTGTAAGAAATGAAAACTACATTAGCACCTGTATCGAAACCGGTTGTCACGAAGTTATAATTGCCAATGCAACCGATGCCATCACCATAGAGAAAGAAGTATCCCGACTAACCAACGGCAAGATGGCTGATGTGGTAATAAACGTGGTAAACATCGAAGATACCGAGCTTCCCACCATTATGGCATGCAAAGACAGAGGCTTGGTTTACTATTTCTCGATGGCTACTTCATTTACCAAAGCAGCTTTAGGTGCCGAAGGCATAGGCGCAGACGTGGATATGATTCTCGGCAACGGTTATGCTCACAATCATGCAGCCATATCCATCGATCTCTTACGTCGCAATCCTGTTTTGATGAAGCTCTTTAAAGAACGCTACACAGACTAATCGAGGCATATTGATGAGCAAGATTATTGATATCCGTAGCATAGCCACCACCGAGCAGTGGAACGATTGGCACTGGCAGCTACAAAACCGGATAACAACATTCGAGGAACTGGCTAAATACATTGAGCTGAAGCCAGATGAAGAAGCATTGGCTAAGTCCGCCGAATGCTCGTTCCGAATGGCTATTACACCGCATTATCTATCGCTGATAGACCACAGCAATCCCTTTGATCCCGTTAGGCTGCAAGCTATACCCCGCATGGCAGAGAGTGACGTGTCTTTGTCTGACATGGCAGATCCCTTACATGAAGATGCCGATGCTCCTGTTCCCGGAATGACACACCGCTATCCGGACAGAGTGCTGTTGCTGTTAACAGATCAATGTGCCATGTATTGCCGCCACTGCACCCGCCGCCGTAAAGCCGGTGAGCACGATGCTCCCATGCCTCGTGAGAACGTGGATAAGGCAATCCAATACATATCAGAGCACAAAGAGATAAGAGACGTTATCCTTAGTGGTGGCGACCCACTTACTTTGGGTGATGAGCGATTGGACGAGGTGTTGTCTAAGCTTAGCCAAATTGATCACATCGATATAGTTCGTATTGGTTCTCGCTTGCCGGTTGTATTGCCACAGCGGATAACAGATAGCTTGCTACATGTTCTAAAGAAATATAAGTTCGTGTGGCTAAACACGCATTATAACCACCCCAATGAGCTCTGCCATGAAGCTGTAGCCGCGCTTGCCAGGCTTTCCGAAGCAGGCATTCCCCTTGGTAACCAATCGGTGCTGTTAAAAGGCATTAACGATAATGTGGACGTGATGAAAGCTCTGGTGCATGGCTTGGTAAAGAACCGTGTTCGCCCTTATTACATCTATCAATGCGATTTATCAGAAGGTATTGCCCATTTCCGCACCCCGGTGTCCAAGGGGATCGAGATTATCGAATCCCTGCGTGGACACACCTCAGGTTTGTGCATTCCCACCTTCGTTGTGGATGCTCCCGGTGGTGGCGGTAAGATTCCCGTAATGCCAAATTACATTATCTCACAGATGCCCGGCAGGATTATCCTGCGTAATTACGAAGGCTTTATAACCGCTTACACAGAGCCTGGTTTCGAGCCTATCGACGAAAACAAGTATCGTGCCCAGTGCCCCGCAGAGCGCAAATCTCAAGAAGGGATTATGTCTCTGCTGCGTGGGAAAAATGTATCAATCGGTCCGGCGGAGACAAAGCGTAACTTGCGTCGCAGTCACTAAAGGCCTTTATGTATATACCTTGGATAGCCGACGATTGTCACAAACAGGTGGCAATCGTCGGTGTTTGTAAAAACGCGGGGAAAACTACCCTCCTTAATGCTGTGATGCAGCAGCACAACTCCATAAAATGGGGTGTGATGAGCACTGGCAGGGATGGAGAGCATGAAGACGTGCTATTCAAAACACCCAAGCCCAGCGTAGAGATTGCAAGGGGTAGTTTGTTCTGTTCTTATGCCTCCGTCATCAACAACCACGGCTCAGCGGTTAGCATCATAAAGAAAACCGGCTGGCTTAGTGGTGGCAAACAAATTTGGATAGCAAGAGCCGAACAAGATGTCCAAAGCGAGATATGCGGGCCTCAGAGTGTTCATGGTCAAGCTGCTTGTGCCTCCGAGCTACTATCACTGGGAGCAGACAAGGTTATCATAGATGGCTCGTTGGATCGAAAGTCCATTGTGCTTAGCGGTAGCTTAGATGCCATAATCCTGGTTATTGGAGCTGGATTTGGTGACATAGCCTCCATAAATACAGAGCTGAAGCGACTATTAAGCTTAGCTGCCATTCCTGAATATTGCGAAGCAGGAACTGAGGCAGTTAAACGCTTGCTGCTGGGAGAAAGCATTAGAATTAAGCAGAACAATCGTTGGCATAACACGGAACTGAAAAGCCTGATAGCAAATGAGAAAACCATAGCAGAGCTAATAAACAAGGCTGTTAACCCCACGCACATATACATCCCGGGTGCCTACACCACTCAGGTGAACACGCGTTTGGCGAGTTCTTTGTCTAAGCTTCAGGTAGTGTTGCGCAATCCCGAATGTCTAAAACTATCACATAGGGACTTAGCAAGCTTCATAATGCAACATAATCCCCAATGCCTTATACCATTTAAGCTAAAGGCAATAGCCATAAATTCCAATGCCATTGGCTCTGCATCTATCGATGCTGACACAATGCGAGATAAGCTTCGCAGGGATTTCCCCAATCTGGTACTGATTGACCTAATGGAGGCATAGAACATTGAACAATCGCGACAAATTGACAGCTTTAACAGTTAACCTCGGTCTTGTATCGAACATAGTACTATCCATACTGAAAACCTCTATTGGTATTATTGGTCATAGCCCTGCGCTGCTTGCTGATGGCATAAATTCATCTTCAGACGTGGTGTATTACATTGCGGTAAAAATCTTTATGCATCATGCCCGCAAGCCTGCCGATGCTGAGCATCCCTATGGTCACAGGCAGTTGGAATCCATATCCGCCATTGTAGTTGGTGCATTTATTCTCACCACTGGTATTGCCATCTTCTGGGAGTCTATAAACAAGGTTTACGAGCTTATCACGCATACTCAAACTGGGCAATCAGCATCAATCTGGGCATTGGTTATCGCTATTCTCACTTTTTCTATGAAGCTATATCTATACTACTTTACCAAACACTCGGTAAAAGCAACGCACAATCCCACCCTAAAGGCGTTGGCAAATGATCACTTGAACGACATTATGGCATCGGTGGCAGTGATTGTGGGCGTTATCATGGGCAGGATGGGATATTATTGGATGGATCCTGCTGCCGGGGCGATTGTAGCCATATACATTATTAAAACAGGCATTGAGATTATCATGGACTCATCGGGAGAGCTAATGGATAGCTTTCCCGATAACGATTTTAGCCGCGAGATTCGTGAAGAAGCCATGTCAGTTTCCGGTGTTAGACGCATTGAAGAGCTGGGTGTGCATCGCTTTGGACCATATTACACCATAAATATGACCATCGCTGTAGATGGACATATCAGCGTTAATGATGGGCATTGCATTTCCCATGCTGTAGAGCAGGTGCTTTTGGATAAATACAGTAGCGGATTGCGTCAGGTTCACATTCATTACCATCCCGTCAGCAATCAAGCTCAATCACAGAACACAGACATCAAAGAACAAGGAGAAAGCCTATGAATTGGGGAAAGCAGATACTAATCTCCCTAATCATCATCACATTAGCAACATTTAGTCTATATAGCCTATTCCACTCAATCAAGTCACCCAATAACGCATCAAATGCAGTAAAGCAGGATATTGAACCCTGGATAGTAGAGACTATTCCCTCAGGTGGCCCCATCTTCTCGGTTTTAGAGAAACAAGGACTGCCATTAAAGGAAATAGCCCTGCTATCTTTCCGCTTTGGTGATTATATAGACGTTACCACCATCCAACCGGGTGATACACTTAAGATTATGCTTTCCGAAGACAAGCAGCGCATCAGTAAAATGATGTTTGTGCAAGAGCCAACTTTAAGGCATCACTTCACTGTGGCAGGAGACTCGCTTGTATATAATCTGGAAGCATTGCCGGTAACCAAGCAAAATCGTATTATAGAGGGTAATCTTCAGGGTACACTGGATGCTACGTTGCTTGCAATGGGTTTGTCGTCTAGAGATAAACAGCAGATTAATAACGGACTGGAAGGTGAGATTAACTTTCAGCGCGATGCCCGTAATGGTGACAAATTCACCGTGTTTGTGGAAGAGCGCATCTTTGAGGGCAAAATCCTGCCCGGCAGAAAGATATTTTACGTTCAATACAGCGGTGAACGCACCGGCTCGCATGAGCTATTCCGCTTTGAAGACAAAGAAGAGAATTCTGTATTAAACGGGCTTTATAACCTGCAAGGCAAGAGCAATAGCAGCAGTGGAGTTGGCTTCCCGCTTTCTGTTATCCATGTGGTATCAAAGTTTGGCAAGCGAATTGACCCCTTCTTTGGACGCTGGGCAAATCATCAGGGCGTAGATTACCGCGCCAGAATGGGAACTCCCGTCTATGCAGTTGCCAATGGCACGGTTACTGCGGCAGCATATAGCGGAGGCTGGGGGAATGAAGTGCGGATAAAGCATCCAAGCGGATTAAACTCACAATACGCGCATTTGTTATCTATCAGCGTTCGAAACGGCCAGACGGTTAAGAAAGGGCAGATTATAGGACGCGTTGGTTCCACAGGCAGATCAACCGGTGCCCACCTGCATTTTGGCTTGATTCAGGGGAAATCGTTCATCAATCCGGCAAACCTGAAGATGGTAGGGGCGGAAAAGCTTAATGATGCTCAAATGGCAGAGTTTAAGGCACAACAGGAACGTATCCGGGTGGCAATGCAAAGCTTGCAAAATCCAGCCCAGCTTGCCTCTACAGGCAAATGAGGTAGTTTAGCGAAGCCTTATACTTGGATGGCAGCCTACTCCTTTGCTACCGGATTGATGTCCTTGGTGCTTTTCATGTCAAACAGGTGCGAAAAATAGGCATCATAATATAGAACCGTTAGCCCGCCATCATCAGCATAAACCACATGCACGGTTCGGGTGGTGGATAAAAACCAGATTAACTGCTCGGTATCTTCGTCATAATGGTTCTTCTCGCCATGCATGTCGCTGATAGTGCGGATTATAAACTGGTCGTTATTCTCGCTCATTTCGGGGCTGTACTTTATAAACCATCCGATTAACCTGTCGGACTTTGGCTCTACAAACACGATTATTGCATCTACAAATTCGTTATCTTGGGGGAAATAGCGCAGCAGGGTTGAGGTGCTGTCTTTCGCCGAAAAACCTTTGGACACCAAGAGAGAATCAGCCACGCTTCGAGGCATGGCATAGGCCAAATCAAACAGACCTGTCTGCGCAAAGAGGCTTATGAATCCAAGCGCAAGGATTAGCATTAATACTATTCTTTTCATTATTGTGCTTCCATTTAATGTGTTCGTGTATCCACACTGGTTAGCGTGCCACAAACGTCAATGAAAATCGAATGTGGGGTCATAACCACAAGAGCCAAGGCTGAGCAGGATATACTTACAACCCTTATTGTAGCCACCCAGGAAAGTTAGGCTAAGTTTGATTCACATCCTTACTCCACACTGTATATCAAGTGCTAATCCCCCCTTTATCAAGCCCTAATAGTTTACGCTTTATTAAGGGGGGATAGAGATGTGATAGACGCTCTTAAGCAAGGAAGAAAGGTGGGATGAGTATGAGTATCAGATGAGTTAATGATTGCTACAATATCGAGGTAATCAGCTTCTGTTTTTTGTGCTGGACACGCAATTGGCAGATAATAATATGATCTCAAATAGTAAAACATAGGAGAACATGATGTTAGCAGTAAATGAATACTTCGATGGCAAGGTGAAATCAATTGGGCTCAGCAATGCCAGCGGTAAAAACACAGTTGGTGTAATGGACATTGGCGAATATGAATTTGGCACTTCCACAGTGGAGTATATGACCGTAGTTTCAGGTGCCCTAAATGTGCTTTTACCGGATACCGACGAGTGGCACGTTTATGGTGCAGGTGAGACCTTTATTGTAGCGGCCGACAAGAAGTTTAAGCTAAAGGTAGCGGAACAAACTGCCTATCTCTGCCGTTACGAATAATTAGCTAGCTGAGTTAACTTCCCGGGCTTTCTGCTATACCCTG
>DIMZ01000054.1:10065-12156 GCA_002425825.1 Cloacimonetes bacterium UBA5553
ACCTGAGCTCCGAAATGGGAATATCCCAACGGGAAAGATCATGGTCTAACAGCAGGAAGCCCTGTTTTTCTTTTAAGCGAGAGTAGATAAGCTCTTTGGCGGCAAAGGTTTCTTTGCGGGCAACGTCATAGGCAGAGGTTATCGCCTTGGAGGTGTGGAACATGGTTGGGATGATATAGCCGGCATAAATATAGAAGCCTTCTGGTAGATCAATCTGCACAATCTGGCTACCAACAGTATGACCGCCCACCTTTATCAGACTTACGCCATTTGTCATCTCGCATTCACCATCAACCAGCTCTATCTGTCCCTCGCTTTCCAGCAGGCTGAGCTGATGTTCAAAGCTGTATGCGGCCTTATTCAGGTCATCGGGATTCTTTGCCATTTCCCATTCGGACTTTTGAATCCAATAACGTGCATTGGGGAAGGTTAACCCATCCTTATCGCCAAATCCGGTAACAATACCGCCTGCATGGTCGAAATGCAGATGGGTCATTATTACATCGGTGATGTCGGTGTCAGTAAGCCCAATCTCACTAAGCGACAGTGGCAACAGGAAGTCTGAGGGTTCATAAATCTCAATCTGCTTTTCGGATAATCGGTTGCCCAAGCCTGTATCAACTAAGATGTTTCTATCGGGTAGCATTATTAGCAGCAGATTCAGATTCAGCTTACCCCTGCGGCGTTCATCCACTTGAGTTTTACGGTTCCAGAGAGTCCAGGGCAAAACGCCCATAAATGCTCCGCCATCAGACCAGTAATGACCTGCAAACACTTTATGAATAGGCTTCATGATGTTGGCTCTTCAGCTTTGGGTTTGTTGGGACGTCTATAGGGCTTTCTGCTGCGCGGTGCTACTGGCTTTGTGGCTTGGGGAGCATCTGCAACTGGCTGTTTATCAGTTTTGAGTGTTTGAGGTTTGCGAGGTGCTTTGGTGTTGTTATTGGGGCGCAGCACACCTTCTTTCTTTACAGCAGGCTTATCGGTTTTAGTTTCAGGGGCTTTGTCCGCAGGTTTGCCTTTATCCGCCTTGCTTTGGGATAGCACATCCTTTTCGGATTGACGCGAAGAAAAGATAACGATGCGCTTCTTTTCGCCTTCGCCAATGGTTAGGGTACGCAGTCCCTTGTCGCGCTCTACATGCCTATGAATGATGCGGCGTTCACCAGCGCTCATGGGATCAAGGGTTAGGGGCTTGCCGTGCACCTTAATCTTAGATATCTGGGGCAGATACTGGCGGAAAAACATGGCTTCTTTGCGTTCGCGATAGCCGTCGGCATCCAGATATATCTTTTCCAGTTTGCGGTCGTATTCAAATACACGGTTAATGTAAAACTGGATGCTTTCCAGCATGCTACCGTTTTTGCCGATAAGAAAGCCGGTGTCTTTGCAGCCAACTATCTCCAGATAAAGGGTTTTGCCCTCAAGCTTGCTGTGGATGGAATCAAAGCCCACCCCCATCTTGCCAAGCAGGCTTTGGGTAAATAGCCTTGCTCTGTCCATGATGTCTGGAAGCTGGAAGCGAACCAGTGCTACCTTGCTGGCAAACAGTCCGAATATTCCATTGCTGGGCTTCTTTAGTATCTCGTACTTTAGCTCCCAATCCTGAATGTTATGCTCTTTGCGGAAAGCACTGATGATGTCTTCAATGCTGGTTCCGCTCTTGTCTATTGTAGTCATTAAGATTCCTTGTTTTTAAAGTGTTTGTTCATGTAGTACTGGTGTACCACGGAAAGTATGTTGAAGGCTGTCCAATACAGCACCAATCCGGCAGGCATGCCTCTAAAGATGAAGAACATCATAATCGGCATCATCCAGGTCATCATCTTCTGTTGCGATTGCATGGCTTTCTGTTTGTCGTCCATCTGTGATTCATCCATTTTGGGAGGACGCATCATTAGCGATTGAAGAATCATGAATATTGCCATAATGATAGGCAGCACCAGGTATGGATCAGGCTCGGAGAGGTCTTTTAGCCAAAAGATAAAAGATGCATTGCGCATATCAAGCGAGTAACGAAGCACGCTGTATAACGGAATAATAATCGGGAACTGGATTAGCACGGGTAAACAACCTGCCATGGGGCTGGTT
>DIMZ01000054.1:12171-19715 GCA_002425825.1 Cloacimonetes bacterium UBA5553
AAGCTTGCTTAGTTCCTGCTGTTGCTTAATACGGTCGTTGGGGTATAGCTTTTGAATCTGCTGAACTTGCGGGGCAAGCTTCTGCTGTTTGAATCCATGCTCCATCTGTTTGTGAGTGAGGGGGTGAAGCACCAGCTTCATAACAAGAGCAAAGATTAACAGCACAACGCCATAATTGGGTATGTAGCGGTGTAAAAGCCTTAGGAACCAGGCAAAGAAATTGGCAAGCCAACGTAACCAGCTAACACCACGCTCGGGGATGTTTTCCATTTGTCTGCCATAGGTCTTTAGAATTTCATAATCCGCGGGGCCGGTGTAAAGGGTAAAACTCTGATTCCAGCTTTGTTTGGCATTGGGCTGACGGGAATCGATATAGAAAAATGGGTTGCCTGTCTTTTCGTTCAAACCGCTGCGATAGTTACGTAGTAATGTGGGTTCGTCTTCTTTTAAAGCCAAGGTAAAGTACTTGCTGCGCACTGCAGCCCATGCAAAAGTGCCGAAAGAGCCGCTAGGCTGGGATTTTTTAAATTTGGATAAAGCTGTCTTATGTATCTCGTTATCGGCATACATCAGGAACTTATAGTCCTGAGCCTTGCTTTTATTTATCCGCTCTGTATCGGCAATGCCGGATGAGAAATCCAGCTCAATCCCATTCATGGCAGTTAGACCTGCAATTGCTACGCTTAGCCCTATTCCATATTGGCCGTCAAGCGCGAAAGTCTTTGACACCTGGGGGGCAGTTACATCACCTAAGTAGAATGTTATGCTCCTGTTGTCGGCAGAAACGCTGTGTAGGAACACCGTTTCGGCAAGGTGAGTTTCGCTGGCAGGATGAATAAGCTTAATCGCAGCTATGCTGGCATCTTCGGGAATTAACTTCACCGGTGAGCCATCGTGCATGAGGAATTTGTGCAGTTCTACCTGGCTGATGCTTGCGCCTTTGGTATTGAAGTGAACCGTCATTAGGTCGTTGGAGAGAGTGATAATCTCAGGTTCGGCATCGGTTTTGAACAAGCTGTCTGCTGTAACCGCAGCAATGGTGCTGGTATTAGGTGTGGCTTCGGCTACTGGTGCGGGGCTGCTGGTGCTATCGGCAGCGGCTTGCTGTTGAAGTTGTTTTTGTTGCTGAGGTTTCCATACAAACTGGCTGAATACCATGTATAGTAGCATCATCAAGAGAATGGCTGTTAAAGTTCTTTTATCCACAATATCCTCCTTAGGGAAGAGGGTCGTAACCGCCCTTATTAAAGGGGTTACAACGCAGGATGCGCCAGATGGTTAAGTAAAAAGCCTTAAAGAAAGTGTATTTCTTAAAGGCTTGAACGCCGTAATGGCTACAGCTTGGCTCGAAGCGGCAGCTCGGGGGCAAAAAGGGGGATATGGCTATTTGATATAGCCGAATTAACCCCAAAAACAGCAGATTGGGCAGGCGAAATAGACCCTTCAAGCCATTGCCCTTTTCTGTAAAGATGCGCAAATCGAAGTTAACTGCGTGCATAAGTCTTGCCAGGCAAGCTCTGTGGCTCCGCTGCGAGCACTAAGCACAAACTTGATGCCTTGCGGTATAAGCTCCTTATGCTCGCGAACCCATGCTTTAATTCTTCGTTTAAGCAGGTTTCGCTGCACGGCTTTGCCCGCCTTGCGGCTAATGGTGATACCCAGGGCAGCTTCACCACCAGAGAAAAGCCCCGGGATGTAGAAGTTTGCCGTCCGAAGCTGAAAATCGGGGTTTCTGAACTCGGTGTACTCAGCGTGAGATATGATCCACCGCACCATAAGCTCATACGCTTAAGGTCTTTCTCCCTTTTGCTCTGCGGCGTGCCAGCACTTTGCGACCGTTCTTGGTAGCCATGCGGCTGCGGAAACCATGGGTGCTCTTACGAGGTCTGTTGTGTGGTTGATAAGTACGTTTCATGATGTATATCTCCTTGGTTATATGCGTAATTATGATCAGATAGCCATGAATTTACAGGGGCTATGAATGTCAAGATGTTTTTAATACGTAGCTTCGATGGTTAGCGTAACAACTGCAGCATGCCAAAGAAATGACTGATGCTGCCGCCTAACACAAACAAATGCCAGATGCTGTGATGATAAGGGAGTCGCTTTGCCGCATAAAAGATAACGCCAAGCGTGTAGGAAAGTCCGCCAATTAGCATCCACATCAGAAATGAAGGTGGAGCAGCCTGCATCAAAGGCTTTACAGCTATAAGCACCATCCAGCCCATAAAGATATACACTGCTATAGATACTGCCTTCAGCTTGCCAAGAGCGAATATCTTCAGGTTCACGCCCAAAAAAGCCAAGCCCCATATTATGCCAAACAGAGTCCAACCCCAGCCACCACGCATAGTTCCGATAGTAATGGGGGTGTATGTCCCCGCTATTAGCAGGAATATTGAGCAGTGATCCAGGATGCGAAAGAAGCGTTTTACCTTGGGCTGTGGGAAGCTGTGATACAATGTGGAAGCAGTATAAAGCATAATCATCGCGGCACCGTAGATGCTAAAGGAAACCACCTTCCATGCGTCGCTTTGCTGTGCGGCAAATACAACTAAGATAACCAGAGCGGCAATGGAGAGACCAACGCCCATACCGTGAGTTATGGCATTGGCTATCTCTTCGCCTAAGCTTTGTTTTTGGCTTAGGGGAACTCTATCTAAGAAACTGCTTTTCTGCTGCTTCATTTACTGTCCTTTGCTTTTCTTTCTTTACTGTAAAGCCGTATGATGTCTTTGTGAACCGAGGGTGGAACCATGCTACTGATATCCTCACCATTGCTTATTCGCTGCTTAATCCCGGTTGATGAAATGGGAGAAAGCTCAATCGGCAATAAGGTTGCCCGGATGCTTTTTACTATCTCCATGTCTATCGGATAACCGGGACGCGGCAAGATAAGGAAGTGTAGATTGGCTGCAAGCCATGTGAAGTTATACCAGTTTGCCAATCCCGCTACATTGTCCGAGCCAATTATGAACACATAATGTGTATGCGGGTTTTCTTCCATTAAAAGCTGCATAAAGTCGGCAGTATAGCCACTGCCATCTTCATCTGCGGTAGATATTGCAAGGCCTTTCTCGCCTTCAATGGCCTTCTTAATCAAGCCGTAGCGTTGCTTATAACTTAGCTGTATACTGTCGGACTTAAAGTGATGTTTGCCATTGGGTACAAAAACCACAGAACTAATCCTGCTCCAGTACAAAACCTGTTTGGCGATATGGATATGTCCTGCATGTATGGGATCGAAGCTACCACCCAATATGGCGGTGCAACCTTCTAGATCGCTTAAGTTATACAGCTTCATTACTTAAACTTACGCGCTAGCCTCTTAGCTTCTTTAGACCCGGCATATCGCGAGACAAGGCTATTATAGCTACTACGAGCCATTTCGTTATTCTTTTGATGCAGATGCAGTTTTGCCGAGTAATAAAGAGCTTTGCGGTCGAGACTATCAGTATTGCCCAAAGCAACAATCTCATCAAAATACATCAGAGCAGCACTATAATCCTTCATTTTGTAGTATATATAACCGTTTTGATACTTCTTTTCCAGCATCTTGTATTGAGCCTTGCGGATATAATTCAATGCCTCTGAAAAGCGTGCATCATTGGGAAACTTATCTATAAAGATGCTAAATGCCTCAATGCTGGCTATCGTCTCGTCCTGATCATACTGTGCTGGTAGTGACTCTTCAAACAAGCAAACGCCAACTTTGAAATATGCTGTGCTTACGTCCTGATGGTCGGGAAAAGAACCGATGAATTGCTCATACTTGCTGCGTGCATCGCTGAATTTATTCATGTTAAAATAGCTATCGGCTTGCCTCAAGGTGGCATAAGCCGTGGCAGCAGAGCGGCGTTCGAACGATATCTCATCATAGATTGTGGCAGCACGGGCATACTTGCCTCTGGCAAACAGGTCATCTGCAGCTTTCAATCTTGCTTCGGTGCTAAGCTGAGGTTTGTTCCTGCTACAAGCAGAGAGGGCAATAATAATGATTAACAGAGCGATAATAATACGGCGCATGTGTTTTCCTTTAATCAAAGTTCCAGAGTAAAAAGATCATAGATCCAATGGCAGTTGCAGCCACGATTGGCTCGAACCAGCGAAGCCGTAGCAATGACGAATCCCTTTCGGGAGCATCATCACGTATAAAGTCGTAAGAGCTTATTTTTAGTAGCTTTCGTTCCGGCAGCAATAGCTGTTTGGTCTCAAAGCTGTAAACCGGACGGCGGATGCTGCGATAGGAAAAGAAGTTTTTTTTCACATCCTCTTGCCACTTAATGTTCATGCTTACCTGCACAAGAACTGCTGAATCTATGGCATAGTCCTTCAGGTTTATCTGTTTAAACCCCTCATCAGAGTACTCAAGCTCAAACTCAGGATTCTGCAGGCTATTAGGATTTTCCCGCAGGTCAGCTCCGCGTTGTAGCAATGCCAAGGCCAGCTTCTGGTTTAGCGATGCAGTCCATTCCCCTGCATTTATATCTACAAATATCGGCTCTCCGGTCTGAATCTCAGCGGCTATTGCCGTAGCAATGCTCTCTGCCTCATGGCTTGCCTGAACTCCAAAAACGTGCAGGACAAAGCACAAAAAGATGCAGACCGGGAGCAGAATCTTGAACATCAGCTAATTTTATCTCGGTTACCTATTGCTTAGTTAAGCTGTAAAAACACCTTGTAAGCTTTATAGGTAGAATATAAATCTGCCTTGGAGCATAGCTCGTACAGGGAATGCATTCCCATCAAACCAACTCCACAGTCTATCACTTCGGCACCTTGATTTGCCAGAATATAGGCAATGGTTCCACCGCCGCCTTCATCAACCTTGCCAAGCTCACCCGTTTGCCAGAATACGCCAGCTTCATTCAGCATGTTTAATATCTTGGCATTGAATTCGGCATTGGCATCGTTGCAGCTATATTTGCCACCGCTACCGGTGAACTTGGAGATGCCCATNNACCATGCCATGATTGAACATCACTGCATTTTGTTTCTCATGCACGCCGGGATAATTGGGGTCGATGGCTGCAGTAACGTCTGCGCTCATAATCTGTGCGTTCATAAAGGCTTTACGCAAATTAGCACTGCTGTTATCTTCGCCATTATGAGCCATTATGCTGCCTATGAAGTCTTTTATAAACACACTGTGTGCACCAGTATTGCCCTGGCTGCCTACTTATTCCTTGTCGGAGAAATAAACCACCATAGTACGCTTCGGCTTGCTGTCGAGATTGTCTATCATAGCTTTCAAGCCGGTGTAGGCACAGATGCGATCATCCTGACCATAGCCAACCACCATGCTGGAATCAAAGCCGGCATCGCGTGCTTTTATGGCAGGCACAAGCTCAAGCTCGGCAGACAGGAAGTCGCTTTCTGTAATGCCGTATTTATCGTGTAAAAGCTTTAGAGCATGATTCTTAATTGCTTCTTTTTCGTCGCTTTCAGGGGCTTGCATACCGCTAAAGATAAGGTTCATACGGCTGGCATCAATGGCATCGGCAAGATTCTTGGTATATTGCTCTTTGCGTGCCAGGTGAGGCAATAAATCCGGGATAATGAATACCGGCTCATCTTCACGCTCTCCAACGCTAACGTCCAGCTTCTTACCGTCTTTTTTAATGATAATGCCATGCAAGGCGAGAGGTGTGGACACCCATTGGTATTTCTTTATACCGCCGTAGTAATGAGTACGCATGCATGCCATGGCACTGCTGCTGTCTTCATAAAGCGGATTTTGCTTAAGGTCAACCCTGGGGGCATCGATGTGGGCGGCAACCATGTTAAAGCCCTTTGAAATTGGCTCGCTACCAATAATTGCCATGGCAATGGTCTTGTTGCGGAATATGCTATAGACCTTGTTGCCTTTGCTGCCTACTTGCACAAACTTATGCTTTTTCAGCAAAGCTTCGGTGTAGGCTATTGTTTCACGGACTGTTTTGGCTTCGTTCAAAAAGCTCTTATATGCCTCGGCAAATGCCATGGCAGCCTTTTGCTCTTGAACAGGAGCATCTTTCCAGAAGTTTTTCCGCTCGTAATTAAGAGCGGGTTTCTTGCTTTCATTCTTCTTCATTCATTCTCCATATTTATCTGATTTCTATTATCTTTAAGTGTCGTTCGCCCATGGGTGCTTTTACCACGGCTATCTGCCCCACCTTTTTTCCCAACAGGGCATTGCCAATAGGGCTGACCACGGATACTGCCTGGATTCCTTCTTCATCCGTGAAATTCAGCTCTTCCGCGCCTACCACCCTGTAGCAGATTTGCTCGCCGTTGCTAACGTCTTCCGCCAGGCAATAGCTGCCGAAGCGTAATACATCCTTCGGAAAATTATCGGTATCCACTACCTTTAGAGCCGCACTGCGTCTGCGTAAGTAGTCTATCTCCGAATCTATTGCGCGCTGACGCTCCTTACCTGCTTTATACTCGGCATTTTCGCTAAGGTCGCCAAATTCACGGGCTATGGCTATTTGTTTTATAACTTCGGGTCTTTCGTTGTTCATCAGGTGGCTAATGCGCTTTTGCAGCTTTTCCATTCCTTGTTTGGTAATAAAAACGCTTAAATCCAATCCTATGCTCCCTTTTTCTTCATTACGATCTTGTAGGCAGCAGTGGCAGCTTTCTTCAGCCTGGCATTGCCACTACGTGTCCAAAGTTCGACGGGTGCTTCAATCTGCGGGATATAGTCTGTAACCGTGGCGCAAAGCAGCTCCACAATCTGGGGATCGCGGCTGCTGCCATATTCTTCCCATACCTTCAGGTAATATTCCGGGCTTTGCTTGGCAACTGCTTTCAGCATCATTACATGCCCGGGAACAGTATCTCCCAGGGGATAGCTCCACTGATGCGTAAAATGCTCCATAATGGTGGGGATAAGGTCTTCACGCTTTTTTATAAGCTTCACCAACAGGCTTAGGCCATTCTTGCAGATAACTTCATTTTTGCTCACGCTATATGCGTAGGCTGTGCTAAGATACTTCTCGGGGTGCTTGCGGAGTAGTGGGAGCATCACTTTGTCCATCAGCATCAGCACTTCGGCATTATCTGCATGGGCAAGAGCTTCGTCGAACAGAGGCATATAGACTGCCGGCTTCTTGGGCAGCAATTTGCTCATGATAAGGGTAAAGGCAATCTTGCCATAATCACCTTTTTTTGCCCAAAGCCGCTGATAAAAAGGCACATACAACTCGTGGGTTTTGCCCAGTCTCTGCACGATGGTTCCGGCAACATGGTTAATAACTTCTGCGGGGATTTTGCCATTGACCCTTTCCGGATAAGCGTTAAAGATTATTTCAAAATCATAATCGCCTTTGGGGAGTTTGTTTTGCAGATAGTCTTCGGTGTCCATGTTCAACCGTTCTTTCCAGTCAATGGTAAGCATCTATATCTCCTATATAATCAATTATGGTATTTCACTAAATGACATTGCCAATCATATCCCCCAAACTGTCAAGCACAAAATCTGCATTCAGCCACAGCAGACAATAAGGCTATTCAATCCCAGTTTAGCTCGCATATTTGAAACTTCCTTGAACGAATTACTA
>DIMZ01000054.1:19740-19931 GCA_002425825.1 Cloacimonetes bacterium UBA5553
CACCTAGTTCATGCGTAATTCTAGCGTGTTTACTTCATGCTTCATCCCAGCCCACTTGCAAATCACAAGCTCAAATCCGCTGGAGTATTGCGAGTTCAGTCTTGACAGTAAAGCTAATATAGCTGCCATTGTACAAGTATCTGTAATGAGCTACAAAGAAAAGAGGTATTGCATGAAAGCACTTATCCGCT
>DIMZ01000020.1:0-4335 GCA_002425825.1 Cloacimonetes bacterium UBA5553
ATAAGATTAGTGTGCTTCGAGGTAAGCTCTGTTTCATTTAGCCAAATCTTACCGCTGTCGGGAGGAGCAAGCATGTTTATGCAGCGCAAGAGGGTAGATTTACCAGTGCCGGAAGGGCCAATTATCACCTTTACTGCCCCGGGCTCTATGTCGAAACTAATCCCATCCAGTACTTTGTGGTTTCCAAAGCTCTTGCTGATGTTTTCTATTCTTATCAGTGGCATAAAACCCCCTTAGTTTCCGCTTATTATATAGCCGGGCACCTGATACCGGCTGGCAATGGCTTTGAACAAGTAGTAAAACAGCTGGAACAGGACAAAATAGACCAATGCAGCAGCCAGATAGATTTCGAAAGGACGAAAACTGGTAACAATTAAATCCCTGCCATACTTTAGTATCTCTGCTATCCCCACAGCATAGGCAAGGGGGGAATCTTTCAGTACTATGGTAAATTCGTTTGTAAAACCGGGTAATGAAAGCCGGACTGCCTGGGGCAAAATTACAAAGAACAGGGTTTTGGTTTTACTAAGCCCAAGTGACAAGCCTGCTTCCATCTGTTCGCTTCCAATAGACAGTATTGCTCCGCGATAGATTTGTGCCTGATAGGCGGATGAACACAAGCCCAAACCAATCACCACGCACAAGAATGGGCTAAGATTTATCCCAATCTCCGGCAAACCAAAATATACTATGAACAGCAGCACCAACTGGGGTATGCCCCTAAACACCCACTCATACACGCTTACCAGTCTGCGCATGCCTTTGCTGCCATATATCCTTAGGAATGCCACCGCAATCCCGATTAGCATTCCCAAAATAACCGACAAAACGGTGATTTGCACTGCCATCCATACTCCCTTCATTAGGAGCGGAACATTGCTAACAATGTAGATAATGGAGTCCAGCATATATCCTGCGGATAGCTTGCTTTACTTAATATGAGTTTGAATTATAGACATCACTTCACCGCTGTCCAGCAGTTCTTTTAGAGCAGCGTTTATCTTTTCGTTCAAAGCTCCGCCTTTGGGCATGGCTATTCCATAATTCTCATTGGTTTCTATCTTTTGCACGATATTAATCGGCTTCAGTTTTGCGTATCCCTGTGCCGCACTATCGTCGATAATCACAAAGTCCACATTGGCATTCAGCAAGTCGGTAATTGCTTCGATATTGGTGGGATACTTTTTCAGGTTGTTTGCTGGCATCAGTTTCTTGTCCACAAGGTTTTCGCTAAGGTAAATCTGTCCGGTGGTGCCATTTTGTGCGCCCACCTTATACTTCCCAATTTCTTCGATGCTGTTTAAGGTAAGCTTTGAGTTCTTGGGGGCTATTATTACTTGATTCCNNACAGAAATAGCCAGATCAATCTTGTTTGAGCCAAGGGATGGGATTAGTGTGTCAAAATCCATGTCGATTATCTCGAACTTCATATCCAGCTTGGCTGCAATTAAACGAGCTAAATCCATGTCGACGCCTACGAAATTCTCTCCGTCTTTGGATTCGAAGGGTGGGTATTCGGCATTAGTGCCTATTCGAAGCACGGGTGATTGCTTTTTGCCACAAGCCGAAATGCTAAGTGCTATCACCAGCAAAATAAGCATGCTAAACCTAAAAGTAGCTTTCATGTTTTCCTCCAGGAGACATGTTTTTTGTCTATATGCAATATGATAGTGCAATCCCTGCTTGTCAAGCAAGAAATTGCTCAGCCCACAATTCCTTAAGTTTATTCGGGTTGGATTCTAAGTGGTTCATTGTCAGCAGGTGATATGTTTAAGCGAAATTTACTTGCCAAACCAGCCATCACAATTAGTTTGTCTTTTCAAAGGGCGAAAATGAACCTATTAAACAGATAATCACGTTGTCACCAATGGGTTGAGATAATTTGCCTAATGAAACACTGAGGATACAGAAAAATGAGAAAAATATTAATACTAAGCATTGTGCTATTAGTAGCTTGGCAGTTATACGCCTCCGCTCCGGGAGGAATAAGCAGTGGATTAAGAATGTGGCTGGATGCCTCTACGCTTAGTCTGAATAACAACGATCCTGTTAGCAGTTGGACAGATCAAAGCGGAAATGGCTTTCACGCCGCACAGGCAACTGTGGGATTTCAGCCTAAGTATTTAACCAATGTTGTAAACGGCATGCCTGCTATTCAGTTTAACACCGATGACTTTTTGGAATTTGACGGTAACGTAATAGTAAACACAAACTACACCATATTTGCAGTGGTAAGACGCACCTCAGCTGGTGCCTCGGGGAGCACTTCCAGTCACCACTACTTCCTGGGTGGCACGGCTTCTACGGCAAACAGAAATCTGCATGTGGGATGGAGATCGAATACCACCTTTACTCAAGACCAGTATTCAAACGAGATTAACACCTATGTAACAGCCTTCAACGCAGGAACAGAAGCACCCTTGATTCTTAGTGCTCGCCATTCATCCACCTTTTCTGAAGGCAAAGATGCCTATATAAATGGAGGCTTGCGCGGAGTAAGCCTGTATCCTGTTGCCTCGCGTTACTCGCACATGACCGCATGGGCAGGCGCATCGATTGGCAGATACATAGACGGCACGATAGACACCCGCTTCAACGGTTGGGTGGCAGAACTTATTATGTACAACCGCTATTTGAGCGATGCTGAGCGTAAAAGCGTGGAAACCTATCTGGGTAACAAGTATGGGATAACAGTGCAAAACGACCCGTCTAGTTCTTACCACTATTCAGATTGGTTCTCAATGCAAGTTAGCGTAAGTGCGCCTAATGCCTCAGCAAATGGTGGCGGCCTGACTGTTGATGCTACTTTTGATACCAATTTTACCCGCATACGCGCGGCTCATAACGATATGACAGGTGTAGTAAGCAATTACAATCCCAATGACTTGCTTTACCCAAGCTTTGGAAGATTAAACCGGGTTTGGTATATGGAAGTATCCGGAAGCAATGCAATAGTTGACACCAAGATCAGCTTTGATTTGTCCGCTTTTGGGCAAAGCCATTTTTCTGACCCGGCGGACTATCGCCTGCTGTTCAAACGCTGCTCTTGTGCCAAATACGAGATACTTAGCCCCAGCCCCGTGGTTAATGGCAACATAATAGAATTCACCCTTCCCGACCGCAAAGCTGTGGAGCATAGCGGATTTTACACTCTTGGCACTCTGGCTCAAGACATACCCTTGCCGGTAGAACTAAGCTCATTTTCTGCTCTACAGATTCAGAGCGGTGGTGTTCGCTTGAATTGGATAAGCCAATCCGAGACCGGATTGATGGGCTATTATGTGTTTAGATCTGCCTCTCCTCAAATAGCCGAAGGCATCCAGGTTAGCCCTCTTATAGCCGCTCACAACGCCAGCACAGTGAAATATTACTCATTCACCGATAGCGAGATTGGCGAAGACGGTGAGTACTATTATTGGCTACAGAGCATGGACTATAGCGGACAAAACCAGTTCCATGGCCCAGTGAGACTGGTGTATAATACCGGAACAAACGGCGGTGCGCCTACCTTGCCGGTTATTACTGGTATAAAGTCCGTGTTTCCCAATCCCTTCAATCCCAGCACCAAGATAAGCTTTGTGCTAAAGGATGCGGGCGATGTGCAGATTAAGGCATTCAACAACCGTGGACAGATGGTTAAACAATGGCAACGCCCTCAGCTTACAGCAGGCGAACATACCATTGCTTGGGACGCCGATGACCTTCCCAGCGGAATATACATGCTTCAGTTCACAAGTGGCAATCACTTTGAAACGCGCAAGATAACCCTGTCTAAATAATAGTACTTCACAACATAATATCATGCAAAGCCTCTTCGGAGGCTTTGTTCGCTTTAGGACTGATTATAGCTGAAGCAAAATCTGAAGTGGCATATCTCAGATTCTCATCAGTATTCATCGGGCATAATCGGGGCTAATCCTTTGTATCTAAATGAATACGGTTGCTTCTTCCTTGCTAAAGAGCGTCTATCACATCCCTATCCCCCCTTAATCAAGTCTTAATCAGGTATTCTCGATTGATCAGAAGGGTGGATTTTCAGCTTGGAGATAAGTGAAATAGACAGAAACTAATTTGTTGCTTAGCTACAACTCAACCCGTAACACCAGTCCATTCAAGGGTAAATGGCACGATGCAAACTTATTCATCATACCATGTTTAGAAAAAAGGGGGGGGGGAAGTGAGGAATGAACTAGCGATTTATCTTGACATAATTCATCATCTAAGAATTTGTTTAACAGTGTAACATAAAACAGAATGTGGACACCAATTGGATAAGAAGCAGTCAGCAGGCGCAACTCCGGTGTTCATTGCTGCTTTTAATGACAATCCCGCAGA
>DIMZ01000020.1:4411-4920 GCA_002425825.1 Cloacimonetes bacterium UBA5553
TTCATCCGCAACTACCCTTCCTCCACCAGCTTTGAAGCGTATAACAACGTAAGCTTTAATGATGTGGTGCTAAGCGGTGATCCCGGCTTTTGTAGCAGTGTTGCCAACAATCCGCTTAGCTACCGTTTGGGTGATAGCTCCATTTGCAGGGATATGGGCGATGCGAATGGTTTGGAATTGCCGGAATATGATCTGGCGGGTAATCCCCGCATCTACGGCCCGGCGATAGACCTCGGGTGCTATGAGTGGAACTATCCGGTTAGCACGGAAGATAACCTTGCTCCACAGGCTATTCAGCTAAATGCCTTCCCCAATCCCTTCACCGAGCAGCTAACCCTGCAGCTAAGCCTGAAGCAACGGGGACGCCTGAGCTGCGAATTCTATAACCTAAAGGGGCAAAAGGTGCGTTCTCTTGCCGATGCCCAATATGCCAGCGGTGAGCATTTGCTTATTTGGGATGGCTGTGATAATAGCGGAAATAAGCTATCCAGCGGGGTTTACTTTATGCG
>DIMZ01000020.1:4970-12659 GCA_002425825.1 Cloacimonetes bacterium UBA5553
GATGGCAAGCTGATTGCTACCCACAAGATGGTGATGGTGAAGTAGGTGCGGGTGTGCTGGGGTGCTGAAGTAACGTAGCTTTCCTTAGCTACGATATCGTGGAAGAGTGGAAAAGTGAAACACGGATTGGACTGGAAGTCGAGGGGTTTAATGTAGCTGATTCTGGAGTCGGTGTCCACCAAACCCAGCTCTTATGTTAAGTCATTATGACTTGGAATGGTTTTGTTTGGTTCTCATGGTTCTTATGTATGAATGAGTAACTGGAGGTTGTGAGAAATTTTCCACGAAGTGCTTGACAGCGTAAGCACATGAAGGTTACTTGTTCGGAAAGACTATATGAGTGTGAGGTATACTATGAAAGCAAAGCTCATGTTACTATTTTGTTTGTTCGTTTCTGCTCTAATCTATGCGCAGTGGAGCACTTCCAGTTATACTCCCACCCTTATAGCTTCTGATGCCGGAGAGCAGGTTTTGCCTAAGGTGGCAGTTCATACCAACGGCAATACCTACATCAGTTATTTTGATAATTCCAGCGGAAGCTACAAGCTGTGGGTAAAGCTTTTAACCAGCACAGCTGAAGCTGCCTGGCAGAGTCCTGTTCAGTGTGGTGGTGCTGTGTTCGACACCTGGCTAACGGATTACGACTTATGCGTAGATCAGGAAGGCAATGCAATCGTAGCTTTTCAAGACCTCCGCAATGGCTATAACAGTGTGTTTGCCTACAAGATTTCACCCGCAGGGCAACAGCTTTGGGGGGTGAGCGGACTAAGCCTGTCCTTCAATGCCTCCACTGAAGCTCCAGATATGGTTCCCGTACTGCTAACCACATCAGATAATTACACCTATATCGCCTGGCAGCATAAAAGCATGCCGGGTTCTGTTCAGCTCCAACGCGTTAGCCCTCAGGGCAATCCTGCATGGGCAGTGCCAATCACGCTTACCGTAACAGAACAAAGCACCCCAACATCGGTTACCTGGCCTCAGCTAATCGAGACAAATAACAACGCGGTGATAATGAAATACTTCACCGACGTGGGAACGTCATTCTTCCCCTTCCGCTACATAAGAGCGATTTGTTTCGGCACTCTGGGCAATATAGTTTGGGAAAGCCCAATCACTAATACCTCAGGCATATCACCTTGGACGCAGATAATCGGCTTTCAGCCTGATGGCAATGGTGGAGCAGTGTTTAGCTGGCATGACGACAGAGACTCAAACAATGCCTACCAGGCATTTTACAGCCACATTAGCTCCACAGGTCAGCTTATCACCCCCATAGGCGGAGCTTATGTAAGCTCCTTAACAAACTATCAACACTTCTATCCGCGAGTTATTTGCGACCCTGTTGCGCAGAAGGCGCAAGTGGTGATGCGGATTACCACCCTGGACCAAAACCAATACGGCGTTATAATGCAGGAATTTGACTATAACGGCAATCGCCTGCTGGGTGATGAAGGCTTGCAGTTAGAATCCATTAGAACCACAGACTATGACCCACTTTACGCCTGGAATCACGATGGTTTGTTCCATTATGTCAGAAGTGTTACGAATAGCTCTAATCCGAATGTTCAGAGGCTTGGCGCAGTTCACAACAACGAAGTAGGCTACTACAGCTCATGGAGTGGCAATCATATTGCCTTAACAGATACTGCTAAGCTGCATTATGATTTTTACCCTCATCCCGATGGCTACGTTATATGCGTTTGGGAAGATGGCACTTCCAATGGAGACATCTATGCCCAAAAGTATTGGTACACAGGCAATGTAGGGCTTTGTAACGACGCTCCGACCAATGTAAATGCCCTTGTAATCCCGCCTTCAAGTGTATTGGTAAGCTGGCAGACACCGCCATTTTCGGCACCAATCGGCTATTGGGTGCAGCTTGGTGACACGCTGGTGGAATTACCGCCAAGCATTACACAATACACCTTTAGCGATGTAGCCCCTGGCTATTATCAGGTGATAGTCCGCGCTATTTACGAAGGGGGCTACATAAACTCCCAAAGCACCACCATTACCGTTACAGAGGTGGCAAATAATGATTTGGTGGCGAGTGTAACCATGCCGCAGGTCTTGCCCAATCCTGTGCATGGGCAAACAAAACTTAGCTGGCAATCCGATAAGGCAGGTAAGGCTACTATCACGCTATATAACCTGCGTGGACAGATAGTGATGGCGCAAGAAATGCAATCTGTTACCGGAGAAAACAGCTATACGCTGAACTGCGCTAATCTGCCGTCAGGAGTATATTTTATGAGGCTAAGAACAAGAAATGAAGTGTTTAGTAAGAGGTTGGTTGTACTTCGGTAACAATAGCTTCGGATAAATGGCATACACAGTTAGTTAGAAATGATATAAAGCCGTTCAATTAAGGAGATATCATGGAAGGTACCGAAGCCATCATTCTGTTTGTGATTCCGCTACTAACAGTAATAGCCAGTTGGCTGTTGCTGTATTTCAGAAGAAAGCACCCCAAACCCCAAAGTATAGAACAATGGCCACTACGATTTGTGGACTTCAACGCCGGAGTGGACAAGTTTAATACATTGGTGGATAGTTTTGCAGCCAAGCCGGGATATAAGGTCGGCTCACGAGATAACAAGGGTGTGTTTCTAACTGAGTCTTTCATAAAGTGGAAACGCATTGGGCTTAGCTATTACATCTGCATCGATGAAGCAAGGAAGATGGTTATAGTTTACTATCAATCTTACTCGGTTCACAACGAAGGTACCGCCAAGGCAGTGAACGAGGTATTAGCTCATTTCGCCAATGCATGATAAATACTACACCAAATCTTTGTGTGTCCGCTTGATGCCTGGCACTCAAGCAGCCAAGCAAGTCATTTTCTGCTTTGATTGGATAGAAACCCGAATATCTTGTAATTAAAAAGCATTGCATACTTTATTAAAAAAAGGTTGACTCACCTTTCGGAGATGAAAAATGTGTCCTCAAGAGCATCTTTACATCGGCTCGGTTTACCGTAGCACAAACCTGAATAGCAGAAATGCTTATCTGCGTTTGTTGCCGCTATTGTTAGTTTTAGTTTTTTCCTTCGCAGTTGGTTCCATCCTCGCCCAAAACATTAGCGAGGAGTATCTGAGTGTGAAGAACTGGAAAGTGCCGGGTAATGCCATAAGTTATAGCGAGCTAAAGCTGGAAGACGGCTTGTATTTGCACAAGGGAAAGGCATTTAGTGGTGTTGCCATAGAGCGTTATAGCCCCACTCAGCCATCCCGCGCAATTACTATTCATATGGGTAAACAAAGCGGTTTGATGCTTTTGTGGTACCCGGATGGCAGTCCGCAGATGAGTGCCACTTACCGTGAAGGAATATTGCATGGCCGTTTTCTGGGCTGGTATCAGAATGGGGGAGTGATATACGACATGGTAATAAACCAAGGCACATACGCCGGAGATAACCAGGCACGCTCAGCCGAAGGTGTAGACGACAGCGATAGAGATGAATTGGAGAGAGAAGGACCCGATAATGACCAAAGCAAAGAATAGAATGCTAACCAGCAGCACCTTCAAGCAAATGAAGCATGAAGGTAGCAAGATAAGCATGATAACTGCCTACGATTATTCTATGGCTAAGTGTGTGGCTGCCAGTAATGCCGATTTAATTCTGGTCGGCGACAGCCTTGGGATGGTGGTTTTGGGCTATAACACCACATTGCAGGTTAGCATGAACGATATGATATACCACAGTGCTGCCGTGAGACGGGGTGCGCCCAACGCTTTCATTATTACCGATATGCCCTACCTCAGCTATCACCTTGGCGATAAAGAAACCAAGCAAAATGCTGCACGCTTGCTGCTTGAAGGCAAAGCTGACGCGGTTAAGCTGGAAGGCGGCACCGCCTCGCGCATTGCTGAAATCTGCGCCATTGTGGATATCGAGATTCCGGTGTGTGCGCATTTGGGATTAACTCCGCAGTCAGTGCACCGCTTTGGTGGCTATAAGGTTCAGGGAAAAAGCCCGGAAGAACACGAGGAGATATTTATCCAAGCCAAGGCAGTAGAGCAGGCGGGGGCGTTTATGCTGGTGTTGGAAGGCATACCCGAAGAGTTGGGCAAGATAATAAGCGAAAGCATCTCTATTCCCACAATCGGCATAGGTGCCGGCAGATTTACCGATGGGCAGGTGCTGGTTTACCACGACCTGCTGGGGTATTCAGACATGAAACCTAAGTTTGTAAAACACTATGCAGAGCTAAACAGCACTATAACCGATGCCATAAACAGCTACTGTGCTGAAGTAGCAGATGGCAGCTTCCCCTCGGAGCAGCACATATATTACCCCATTAGCAATAAAGAATAAGGATATAATTAACATGAAGAATAGCAAGTATGCCGAAAACATGAGTCCCGATGAGAAATTTAGCGCAGTAGCCAATCTGAAAGACCAACTGGAAGACAACCTTATCAGCTTAGGTCAATTGCTGTCTGAGATAAAACGCTCCAAGCTGTTCCTGTTTAAGGGCTATGAGAAGTTCAAGGACTTTGTGGAAGCCGAGTATCAGCTATCCTCCAGCCTTGCCGGCAAGCTGGTGTCCACTTTCGACTTATTTATAGAAGAGATGGACATTGCCGAAAACGAGGTAAAGGAAATCGGCTTCGATAGGCTACAGATGATAAAGCCATTTATGCAAAAGGCAGACTGGAAAGAGCGCGACGAATGGGTGCACAAAGCAGAAGAGATGCCAACCAAAGACCTGCGCGACCACATTAAAGAGCTAAAGAAACAAGAAAAAGAAGCCGATCTAGACCTCAAAGAAGTCTATATCGAGCAATATATGGAGAAGATGATTTCATGGTTCAATTGTTCCCGCAAAGAGCTTAACTTCAAGCTCGCCCTGTATTTTCAGGATGCAGACCTGGACGAGATTAAAAAGGTCGTCAAAGAGCGTCAACGCATATTTGAACAATCAACCCAAAACGACAAGGAGTAATACCCATGAAACAAATGCGTATTCTGTGGGTGGATGATGAAATTGATCTGCTGAAGCCCTTTATCCTCTTTCTTGAGGAGCGAAACTACAATGTTGACACCTGCAACAACGGTGCCGATGCCATAGAGAAAGTTCTGGAAAACAAATATGATTTGGTTATTCTGGATGAAATGATGCCCGGTTTAGACGGCTTGGCTACCCTGCAGGAGATTAAGCGAATAAACAGTGCCATCCCCATCGTGATGGTTACCAAAAGCGAGGAAGAAGGCTTGATGGACAAGGCAATTGCCTCCCAAATATCAGATTACCTCATTAAGCCTATCAACCCCAGCCAGATCATCATGGCGATAAAAAAGATATTCCAAGCCGACGAAATCCGCGCCAATCAGATTGGGCAGCAGTATACCAGATATATGGCGCAGCTAAACCAAAAGCTTTTCGCCACTCCCGACTGGAAAGAATGGGGCGAGATTTACCGCGAAATGGCATTATGGGAGCTGCAAATAGACGAAGTGAATGATGATGGCTTGCGTCAAACTCACTTCCTGGAAAAGCGTAACTGCAACACTGAGTTTACGAACTATGTGGAGCGCAACTACAAGAAATGGCTACAGAGCGATGATCGTCCCAACCTCAGCTTCGACCTCATTAGCCAATACATTGCTCCTCACTTCGAAGAGAATGTGCCTATTTATTTCATAATAATAGACTGTATGCGGCTTGATCAATACCTCGCCATTCAACCCTACATTCAGGAGCTGTTCGATGAAGAGCTTGACCTGTACTATTCAATATTACCAACTGCCACGCCCTTTAGCCGAAACTCCATCTTTAGCGGGCTTTTGCCGATTGATATCGCCAAGCGTTTCCCGGAATACTGGGTAACATCGTCTGAGATGGATAACAGCCGCAACCGCAATGAACACCAGCTTCTTGATGAACACATCACCGAGCTTGGCTATCAGCTTGAGCCCAGTAGCAAGTATGTAAAGATATTCAATATGGAAGAAGGTAACTTTGTGCTGCGCAAAATCGAAACCTGGACAAAGGATAACCTCGTGGTGCTGGTGTATAACTTCCTGGATCTTTTGGCACACCACCGTAGCCGCGATCAGATATTACAGGAAACCATCCCGCATGAAGAAGGCTTGCGCGCCTTTACCAAGCATTGGTTCCTGCATTCCTCTTTATATGAAGCACTAAAGCTGATCAGCAAGCAAGATGCCATAGTGGTTATCTCCACCGACCATGGCTCAATCAAGGTGAACCGCGCTACTCAGGTAATAGGAGACAGAGACACCTCTGTAACCGTGCGCTATAAAGAAGGCAAGAACCTCTCGGTTAACGACCGTCATGCCTTATTCGTAAAAAAGCCTTCCGAGTATGGTTTGCCCACCAAGAGCATTGTGGACAACTTCATTTTTGCCAAAGATGATTATTATTTCGTGTACCCAAATTCCTATCATCAATATCAAAGGCAGTTCAATGGCACCTTCCAGCATGGAGGAGTGTCTATGGAAGAAATGATTTTGCCTATTGCCACCTGTAGAAGTAAAAGACTAAAATAAAGCAATAGCAATATATAAGCATAGTAAAGGGGTAGTGAATGCTGCCCCTTTTCTGCTTATTATCTGTGAATTGGCTTCACAGCTGTCACAATCTGCTTGCCCGGTGCACCATCCTTGCTTAATATATAATCAGGACTGACAAATAAACAGCTAACTGTCCCAAGAGTAGCTCGATAACCCCAAGAGGTTATTGAACAGCTTTTGGGACTTTTATCTTGACGGCATTTCAGTCGCATTAATCTTAAACAACAAAGAGGAAACCATGAAATACATAGAATTAATCTCCGAACAAGATACAATAGACTTGGCAGCTTATATTGCCCCTCTGTTAAAACCCGGTGACGTAGTATTGCTGGGTGGTGATCTGGGCAGCGGAAAAACCTTTTTCACCAAGCAGGTTGCCAAGGTGCTCGGTATAGAAGAAGAGGTGGACAGCCCATCCTTTGTAATAATGAAGGAATATCACTGTGGCAAGTTTCCCTTGTATCATCTGGACTTATACCGCCTAAAGGAAGAGGAAGAACTGCTCGACCTTGGGCTGTTTGATATGTTAGAAAGCGGAATAACCTTTATAGAATGGCCAAAACTGGCAGAAAGCCTGTTGCCATATCACACTTTACGGCTGGACTTCAGCTTCGATGGTGTGTCTCGCGGAGTAAATATCTACCCCGATAACTNNGACCACGAACCATACTTCAAAGACTAATAGATAGGAGATCACTATGTCCACAATGCTTTGGGTTGTACTCGGAATAGCCGTGCTATACGGAATAGACTGGATTGTATCGAACAAAGACAAAACTGCTTCCCGTACATGGGGAATTATTGGCATATCATTTATAATCGGCTTAAGTGTGTTTGGGCTATTTCTGGTTCAAAGCAGACAAAGCGAAACCAGCCTTAGAGTGGTAGGTTATGCCAGCAAGATGTTCGATTCTGATTTGGTAAAATGGAATTTAACCGTTCAGCGCAACGCCTCGCCGGATGCACTGAAGGAAGGATATAACCGCATGAGTGCCGATATTAACGCTTTTAAGGCTTACCTGATAGAAAAAGGCGTAACCGAGAAGGACATCAGCATTCAGCCCATCACCAGCTATCCAATGAACGACAACTATGGTAATTTAACCACCTATGTGTTGAACCAAAGCGTGTTTATTCTCTCCTCA
>DIMZ01000020.1:12664-14139 GCA_002425825.1 Cloacimonetes bacterium UBA5553
TGACATAGCCAAAATAGAAGAGCTGGCACTAAATCCCGAGTTCTTTGCCAATAGAGGAATGCTGCTGCAAAACTCAAATCTCGCCTATCTATATTCAAAGCTACCCGAGCTAAAAAAACAGCTTCTCTCCGAAGCCACCACCGATGCGGTCGATCGCGCCAGGGAGATTTCCGGCAGCGCCAAAACCAAACTGGGCAAGATGCGTGAAGCACGGGCAGGTGTGTTCCAGATTACCGAGCCATATTCGCAGGAAGTTTCGGATTACGGCTTTTATAACACAAGCACACGCAGTAAAAGCATTTCGGTTACTTTAACAGCGGTTTTCAGGCTAAAGTAGCTTTTTTTCCACAGCTCTGCGTGGTTTTAGCAACGCTATCTCCTTGACACTATAGCATAGCTGACAATGCTAAGAATCAGGACTACAAACAGGGAGTTAGTGATGAAGCGAAGCGTTCTTACTGTTTTTGTAATACTAATCGCAGTGATGCTAATCTCAGGCGGCTGTTCTAAAAAAGAAAAGCCGGTGCTACGCGTAGGCACAAATCCTGAGTATCCGCCTTATTCGTATAAGGTAGGTAATCAGCTTGCCGGAATTGACATCGAGATTGCCAATAGGATTGCAGAGAAGCTGAAGATGGACATCCAGATAACGGAACTCCCATTCGACGAGCTGTTTACGGCATTGTCTGTGGATAAGATTGACATGGCTGTATCGTCAGTTACCATCACCAAAGAACGTCAAAAGAGGTTCGATTTTACCGCCCCGTATTCCATTACCGACCAGGTGCTGCTTAGCAGGTACGACAGCAAGCTTGAGCTTATTAATCCCGAGGATATTGGCAAATATACGGTTGGCTCACTTCGCGGAACAACCGGACACTTTTATTTGGATGGTGAGCTAATAGATAAAGACCTTATGCCCAAAACCAAGCTAAAGCTATATTCCACAAATTTAGAAGCTATTGGTGAACTGCTGAAAGGTAAGCTGGACTTCGTGATTATCGACGAAAGTGCCGGTCACGCCTATGCGAAGCAAGAGCCGGTTAAAATAGCCTTCGTAATCCCTACCCGAGAAGAATATGGCATAGTTATGCAAAAAGGCAAAGCCCTTAACGACAAGATAGGCAAAGCAATGAACGAACTGCTTGCCAGCGGAGAAATTGCCAACATAATCCAAAATCACGCACGCTAAGCGCGTTTTTATACGTTAAACAGCCAATAACATACTGATTGATGCTTTGCTGCAAAGTAACAAACCTGTCACCTCAGTAATAATCTGCCCTACTTAGTACAAGAAATTACGGTAACATTACGCATGAATTACGGATGCCATTAGTATTTCATGCGTAATTCGTTCAAGGATTACCGGGGGAGCTAAAACACAAACCCCGAGACTATGCCCGGGGTTGATGTGGGTTCTATAATGGATTGTGCTATGTTACGGTTTATTTGTCTTTCTTCATCTCCAGTGCACC
>DIMZ01000021.1 GCA_002425825.1 Cloacimonetes bacterium UBA5553
TTGATGATAAACAGGAAAGGCTCACCACTTGGGTGAGCCTTTCATTATGTAATGGGTTAAGTTTACTTCAAGATCAGCAGTTTTGCGCTGCCTTTATCCTTTCCCTGTTCCCAACGAACCAGATAGATACCGCCTGCAACGTGGTTGCCCTTGGCATCTTTGCCATCCCAAACCACTTCGCTTGCNNTTGCCTTGGCATCGTTATTGGCAAACTGGCGGACAAGCTGTCCCTTAACGTTATAAACGTTGAAGGACACAGGGGCGTTGGATTTGCTGTTGAACTTAAATGCAGTGGTGCTGCTGAAAGGATTGGGATAGATATCCATAGTCGGTGCTATTACAGCCAATTCCTCATCTTCACTGCTGCTATATCCGGCTAGCCTGAAGGTTGAACCGGAGACAGAAGTTAAGATAGTGGAGTTATACATAAAGTTACTGGGAGTAACCTGCGTAATAGTAAGGCTTGAAGTGTTACCTATGGCTTTAAACTTAAGCTTCAATAATGACCCATCTCCAGAAATCCTTGCGGGTAAAGTGCAAGTAACCGTAACGTTACCCGGTGAATTCACAACGGCATTTGGAGTAGCACCAGCAGAAAGAGTACCCTCTACTTCCACTCCAACGAATTCAAGCCTGGTTGGCACATAGGTAAGATTAAAGGAATATTGAGTAACATTCCAGGAAGGGAGGATATAGGTAGTACGCATATCGGTGGTGCCGATTGCCTGGTATGCCAAATTCTGAACATTGGTCATGGTAATAGCACTTTGAGCTAAGGTAGGCACAGGAGCTTCAACCGACATAAACACAAATTCGGTATTGGTAATATTGGTTGTGTTATACTTCATGTCGCCGATATCGAAGAGGTAATCGCCTGCATCAAGAGGTGTGAAGCTGAATTGTATAAGTGTTCCAGGGCCTAAAAGGGTCTGAGAACCATTCCAAACCACGGAAATAAAGCCAGGCTCAATTTCGGTTACAGTGTATGTACCATTGGCTCCAATCGCGCCATTTGTGTTAAAGCTATTATATACAATGTTACCCGGCTCGTAGGTTAATACAAACTCAAAATGGTTTACATTCCAAGAGCCAAGAATGGGCGATGTTTTAATGTCAATATTAAAGTAATTGCCCACTGTGGCAATGGGAGGAACGCTCATTTTTATCTTGGTGTTGCTCATGTTGTAGTTAGCAGGAATAGTATTAATCACTGCAGCTTGACTGCTGTTAAAACTGCCGTTGCCGGAGTTAATTGCGCTAACCAGGAAGTTGCCATTATATGAGCCACCCCATCCGAAGTTCATGTGAAAGTAATCTTGGCTATCATAGCCATCCACTACCCATGCATGCCCACCATCTGATCCAGAGCCAGAATAGTAAACAGGGCTGCCATCATCAAGCTGATACTTTATCAGGTTTATCCAATTGGGCTCTGTGAAGCTGGATCTGGGGCGATACATTGCATCAGGATATCTGAAGTATGAAGACATGGCATTGGGGACGTTCGTGCTGTAAGCACCAGAGCCATCAGGAGCATACATCATGCTGACAGATACACCAGCGTGGTACAACAATGTGGCAATGGGTATATTTGAAGTACTAATAGCGTTTGGCATAAGGTTCCACTGATAGTTAGTGGCTCCAAAATTGGCACTTTGATAGCCATAGGGAGCAGCATAATAGTTATAAGAGCCTGTTCCCGTAGTGGGGTGATCCCAATACTTCATAACCTGTCCCATTGCTGTGGCAACGCAACCGGCATATACTCTACCGCCGGGACCTGCTGCATCAGCAGGGCAAAGCTCGTTATACGGCCAGGCTTGATCCCATGTTGTAGAAAGCAAAGGAGATATTGAGCGAGTATTTCTGGTATTGTACGGATAACGCCCGCTGAGTAGCTCGTTCCAATCTGATTGATGCTTGGCAATGGTTAGCATGCTAGTGCGAATGTCATCTATCTGCTTCTCATACTCAGACATCCACCACATGAATTCAGGCGATAGGGTTTCAGGAATACTGCGAGCTTCTGCAGAATAACCTAATACAGGTACCGAGTTGTCTTCAGCGGAAACTACGGCAAAGTAACCTTCGTTTGTAAACAGCATGTACATGGCAGGCAGTGAGCTTGCGGTAATACTGTATTGATCCTGTGCCTGTGACATTTGACCATTCTTTATTGCAACTATCTTACTGAATTCAGGAGTATTTCTCAAAGCTGCTGGGCCTTGTTGTAGCCACACTTTGGCAACGGTAGCTGCCTGATTGGGCTGGATAAAGGCACCTAATAAGGGTAAACTAAGAATCAACAACCCTATACAAAGCATTGCGATCTTACTAATCTTGTTGTGTCTTGCTTGACGCATCATTCCTCCACGACATATTCTTCTATTATTACATTATACAAGAAACGTTCCATTATTCATGAAAAGCCTTATTTTTATGTCTATAACTACAATTTAACCCGTTCAGAAGGGTAGAGCAATGTAAAAAAATAAGCCGTTTGCGATGGCGGCGACCTACTCTCCCACACAGTTGCCCATGCAGTACCATCGGCGCAGGCGAGCTTAACTGCTGTGTTCGGGATGGGAACAGGTGTTGCCTCGCTGCTATAACCACCATCGCTAACGGCTCATTTCAAAGCTGCGGTTAAAAGTCGTTTAACGTTTAACTTCTAACCTTGTTAGCAATAGGTATTCCGCTAGTAAAGAGAGATTGTAATCCACAGGGGAAAATATATTGGTGAAAGCCGATTGATTTATTAGTATTACTCGGCTGAACACATTGCTGCGCTTACACCTGTAACCTATCAAGGTTGTAGTCTCCAACCTATCTATGGGGAAATCTAATCTTGGAGTTGGCTTCCCGCTTAGATGCTTTCAGCGGTTATCCATTCCGAACATAGCCACCCGGCTGTGCCACTGGCGTGACAACCGGTACACCAGAGGTTCGTCCATCCCGGTCCTCTCGTACTAAGGACAGATCTCCTCAAATTTCCAACGCCTGCAGAGGATAGGGACCGAACTGTCTCACGACGTTCTGAACCCAGCTCGCGTTCCGCTTTAATCGGCGAACAGCCGAACCCTTGGGACCTTCTCCAGCCCCAGGATGCGAAGAGCCGACATCGAGGTGCCAAAC
>DIMZ01000250.1:0-7271 GCA_002425825.1 Cloacimonetes bacterium UBA5553
TGGAGTTCTGGGGTGCTGGCGTGCTGGAGTGCGGGGGAGTCGAGAGGGCGAGAGGGCGAGAGGTCGAGAGGGCATGGCGTGCTGGAGTGCTGGTGTGCTGGGGAGTCAGAACTATATCAGAACTTGGCACACATTGGGTGAAAATGCTATAAGCACTGAAAATCAAAACAATATAGCAGTACTGCTGATGCATTTTTGCTTGACCAAATATAATATGTTCATTGAAGTGACGATAGAGGTGTAAGACAATGAAGAAGATAGGCTTAATATTGCTGTTTTGTGTTTGCGTAACGCTATGCGTGTCCCTTAATGATTTCTCTGCAACCGGCATGCCTGCGTTTGGGCAAAACTCTCGAGTATTGAACATGTCAGAGAGCAAAATTGATGCTGGTTTCGTGAGGGGAAATAACCGCTTTAGTTTACAAATGCTTTCACTGTTAGATGATGAAAATGGGAATACTGTGTTATCTCCATTCAGCATCTATGTTGCGTTTTCCATGGCTTATATCGGCTCCAGAAATGATACAAAGCAAGAACTACAGGAGTTGTTTGGCTTTAGTACCAGCTTCACAGAACAAAATAGTAATTACAAACAAGTGAAGCAGGAACTCACAAAACTGGCAAGCAGCGGAAAAGTTGAGCTAAGTATTGCCAATTCCATTTTCTGTGAGCAGAGTAAGCAAGCGCTTATACGTGAAGAGTATAGAAAATCGCTGCAGACAGACTACAATGCCGAACTAATGTATTTTAACCTGCGGGAGAAGGCAAAAAGCGTAAGAGACGTAAATAAATGGGTTGCCTCGAAAACCAATAACCGCATTATGGATTTGATAGCAGAAAGAAATTTAACCCCGTCTACCATTATGTTATTGCTAAATGCAGCTTATTTTAAGGCAGATTGGGCTAACAAATTCGATAAAAAGGCGAGCAGAGCAGAGTATTTCTATTTTGATCCTGCTAGGCCAACAGACAAAAAACGAGTTGACATGATGAAACATAATGCCGGGTTTGGTTATACAAGCTCAAACAATCATCAGATACTCGAAATGCCCTATAATAATCACGACTTGAGTATGGTGTTCATCCTTCCGCAAGATAATACTAAGACAGACTTCTCATCCATAATGGAGTCTTTCGATATGTGGATGCGAGAAATCAGATACCAACAGGTTATTGTTACAATACCCAGCTTTGAAATCGATTATGAAACCAAAAAGATGAGGGAGAAGCTATATTCATTGGGATTGCATCATTCATTCGATAGAAACTCAGCCGATTTTTTTGGTATGGTAAATATGAGTAAGGAAGCCAGAGACCAGATATGGATAGAGGATGTGCTGCATAAAGCATACATAAAAGTGAATGAAGAAGGCTCAGAAGCCGCTGCGGCAACAGTAATACTATTCGGGGCTGCCCCCGGATCAGTTCCCCAAAGAAAAGTGATTCCGGTTTTCAAGGCAGATAGACCATTTTACTATCTTATTCGCCATAGACCTTCGGGTCTGATTCTATTCGCCGGAAAACTAATGCAACCTCCCGATGCAACTCTTTCGGATATGGAGAAAGTATTAATCATAGGCGACACAATGTTTGCTCAAGAAATACCAGATGAAGCGGGAGAAGGCATTGAGTCACTTCCCGTAACCGATTCCAGCGTGTTACCAACCGTGGCTTTCAAACCTACGACTATGAAAAGAGACCATGTAAGAGATTACATCCTTCTTATGGCAACTCCGCATATCAAGCAGATTATCAACGATAAGCTTGTAATCCCAGAATTTAGTAACGATAGGTCTTACATAAGCATTCAAAGCGTTTTTACTGATTCCGAAGGTTCCATTAGAGCGTGTAAGGTTTTGCTGTATAATATCAAGCCCTCGCAGGAATTGGAAGATAGGCTTATTAAGGCTTTCTTAGGCATAAAGCCGCGAAACATTGATAAGTCGGCACAGGTGCAACTACTTAATGCTACTTTCAAGATGGATTCTGTTTCTCGAGACGGCTTTTGAGTTTGGCACTACGCGCCATCATATAGCCGTTATACGCTATTCAGACAATCTAACTCATTTTATGAAAGCGAATATCTTGTTGGCTTTTAGGATTTTATCGCTTATACTTTAATTGCGTATTTACCCACATAAACATAAAACCCGGCAGGGAAGCTGCCAAAGGAGACATGATGTATAAAAGCATAGCATTAACCATAGTGTTGTTGTCTTTATTAGTACTTGGATTACAGGCGCAGCCGTTGTTCACTTTCGCAGTGGATGACTTGCAATCTTCGGGAAGAATAGGGAACTGGGTGTATGATCTGGATAATCCCGCCATGAATCCAATGTTTCAGCACGACGGAAATCACTTCACCTTTAGCCCTGCTCCGGCATACTTATTTCACTATTATGCGGAGCGTTTTGTTGGTTATGGGCCAACAACAACGCTTACCTGCACTGCAGAAAACACTCCCCTAGCCAATGCTCCTGGCGAGATAACCATTCAGTTTAGTCAGTTTGACCTGGTGTCTTTCCGCCGAGTGAATACTGTAAATCCTGCTGCCCCTTGGGATACTCCCGGACAGGCAGGTGATGAGCGGGTTTATGCCAATTCAAACGGCACAATTTCCTTTAATGGAACCCCTGTGCTATACTTGTATGGTGCATCATTTGTGATAACCACTCCCTATCCAAACGAGGCACAGCTTCGTGCACTCAATCCTGCCACCGCAACCTGGATGGGCAGCATTGGCACGGGTGCACCGCAAACCGGTTATGGCTTTGGTGAGCTTGATTTGCTTCAGTCTGATCCTGCCTGGGCAGCCCTTTTTGCCGCCTCAAACTACAAAGTGGATATGGTGCTGGATGGAGTTACATTTGTTACTAATCCGCTTGTTGATATCGATAAGGGTTGGTACGATTTCGACCTGCACATATCCCCCGCCGCAGTACCCTTTAATGCAGTGAATGCTACTCCTGACTTATCAAACCTGCCCGAAGTATTCCCTTTCCCGGAAGCGAATGTGGAAATGGAAGTGCTGGTGGGAGTGGAGACCGGTGCAACAGACCAAATGCGCCAAATATATCTGAACGAAGTGCTGGTTGCCCCCTTGGGAGCAATTCCCGTAGGCTTGGATAGGATAATTAACAAACACTGGAAGCTGGGCAGCACAATGGAGACATTTAACGTGAATCTGAAGTTTAACGTTAATGAGCTTGATTTTGCCAAAGCTCCCGTGGATTGGAGACTGCTGTATAGGCCTTATGACGGCGTTTGGACTATCTGGAACGACTACGTGCTATTGAATCCAAATTCCATTCAGGCGAATAATGTAAATCAGATTGGTGAATTTACCGTAGCGGCACCGCTGGATGTTCCCCTACCTGTAACGCTTAGTTACTTCAATGCCCATGTTAACGCCCAAAATCTGGCAGAGATTGCCTGGGTTACTGCCTCGGAATCAGATCTGCATGGCTTCAAAATCTATGCCGCTTCGTCCACCGGGCTAAATGATGCTTTGTGCTTAACTCCAAATGTGATACTGGCATCAAACTCCAGTAGTGGCAGCAGCTATAGCTATGTAGCCACAGAAATCACAGAGCCGGGAACATGGTATTTCTGGTTAGAATCCATCGCCATAGACGGAAACAACAGCTTCTTTGGCCCCATAAACATCAGCATTGGCAGCGATCCGCAAAGCCCCTCTTTGCCCGATAGAAGCAGCATTGGCGCAGCCTATCCCAATCCATTTAGAGCGGGACAGAGCAGCAGCTTTGATGTGGTTATAAAAGCTTCAGAAAACGGTACCGTGAATATCTATAACATCGCCGGACAACTGGTAGCCAGCTATAAGGTGGATTCGGGTAGCAACCGCATTACCTGGAATGGACTTGATGGCAGCGGAAAGGCATGCGCCAGCGGAGTGTATCTCTATAAACTGAACACTGGTGCTACTCATCAAACCCGCAAGCTGATGCTAATGAAATAAGGCATTACAAACCCCAAATAAGTATTGAAGCCGTCTTCGGACGGCTTTTTTGCTACAGCAATAAATCCGGTATGAGCGAATATATATCTTGACGTAAATTGGGTATTATCAACTGATTGCCGAAACGTGTTCCAAGGAGGTAAAGATGAGAATCAGCACTATCTTTTGTTTGTTTGTTATAGCTTTAGTGGCATTTGGTTGCACTGAGTTTAAGAAAGAAACCAAGGACATAATTGAGTTTATACAGGGCGATGAAGCGGTTAAGGTGAATGGCGTAACGCTGAAATACCAGACAACGGATAGCCTTGCTGTGGCTTATAAAGCAGAAACCTTTTTTCTTAGCCTGAATTCCGCAGATATAAACCTTCAGGCAAACAAAACCAAACAGGCATTCCTAAAGGTTACATACTGGGAATTCGCGCCCGGTGATGCCGAGCTAAGCCTCGATGGGGTTAGCATTAAGCTATTATCAAAATCCAATAATCCTACTTACATCAGCAAGGTGGAAGGCAGCCTTCCCGAAGCTATAGCCTTGTCGCTGGCATCAGTTAGTGGCAACCTAAGCGTTTTGGGCTTTGCAGGAAACAAGGAAATAGACGTTAAAAGCATCAGTGGAGAGCTTAGCCTGCAGAACATCAGTGCGGCTTCCCTTATCCTGGAAACGGTTTCGGGCGACATTACAGCGGATAAACTAAAGATTGCTGATGGCATATACGTCAACAGCACCAGCGGAGAGATTAGCATTACCGCATCTGAGGCAAAGAAACTATCAGCCAACACCGTTTCGGGAGACATATCGGTTAGCTCCGGATCTTATAACAGCACCAAGGCAAACAGCACCTCCGGCAACATAGACATCCAAAGCTCAAAGATTGCCAGCAAGCAACTTTCGTCTGTTTCGGGAAAGATTACTCAGAGCAATTAGGACAAGCCGCAAGCAGATTTCGCTTGACAATATATCCGCTCTTTCGGCATTGAAGGAAGCGCAAAATGCGCACATAAGGAACACGTTAATGAAAGAAGGCTTCATCCCAAAGAACGATTTCCGCTCCATCTTCTTTTCCGATAAGGCAGAGGAATGCAGCAACGAGATAAAATCACTGTTTTTGAACCATTTGGAATACTCACTGATAAAGGACACCACCACCGTAAAGCCCTGGGACGTGTATTACGCCCTGGCACTCAGCTTGCGCGACAGGCTGATTGAGCGTTGGCTACGCACCCAATATGAATATCGCAAGCAAGACGTAAAAAAGGTGTATTACCTCTCTATGGAGTTCTTAATCGGCAGGCTATTGGGCAACAGCCTAAGCAGCTTGCAGGTTTATGACGAAAGCTACGATATGCTAAAGGAAATGGGCTATGCCCTGGAAGACATTGCCGAGCTTGAGCCGGATATGGGCTTGGGTAATGGCGGTCTTGGCAGGCTGGCAGCATGCTTCATGGATTCTCTTGCCACGCAGGCATATCCCGCTTACGGCTATGGTATCCGCTACGAATTTGGCATCTTTAAGCAGTCTATAGTGCAGGGTTATCAGGTGGAAGAGCCCGATCACTGGCTAAAAAACGGCTGCCCCTGGGAGATTTGCCGTCCCGAGATTAACTACCGGGTGCGCTTTGGCGGCAAGGTTATAAACGAAGAACAGCCCGATGGCAGGGTAAATCACCGTTGGGTGGACACAGAAGACGTAATGGCTGTAGCTTGGGACATCCCTGTTCCCGGCTATCAGATAGATAATGTAAATAATCTCAGGCTGTGGCAAGCCACTGCCACCGATGAATTTGACTTCGATTACTTTAATAGCGGCGACTATGTGAAGGCTGTAGAGAAAAAGAACATCTCCGAAAACATCTCCAAAGTGCTGTATCCCAACGACAACGTTCACTTGGGACGCGTGCTGCGCCTTAAGCAGGAATACTTCTTTATCAGTGCAACCCTGCAAGACATCTTTGCCAATTGGAAGCGTGATCACGACAGCTTTGCCGAGCTTGCGGACAAAGTAGCCATTCAGCTTAATGACACTCACCCCGCCCTTGCCATTCCCGAGATGCTGCGCATTTTGGTGGATGAAGAACGTCTTAGCTTCGAATCCGCCTGGGACATTACCCGCAAATGCTTTTCTTACACGAACCACACTGTGCTTCCCGAGGCATTGGAAAAGTGGAGCGTTAGCCTCTTTGAAGAGCTGCTTCCGCGTCATCTGATGCTTATATATCAAATAAATAACCTCGTGCTGGCAGAGGTTAGCAGGCTATATCCGGGCAACATAGTAAAGATGCGCAATATGTCCATAATCGAAGAATCAAAAGAGAAATGCCTGCGCATGGCTCAGCTTGCCGTGCATGGCTCACACACGGTTAATGGCGTTGCTGCCCTGCATACTCAGATTATAACAGAACGCATCTTCCCCGATATGTATGAAATGAATCCCGATAAGTTCCAGAATAAAACCAATGGCATAACCCCACGCTTGTGGCTGCATACCTGCAATCCACTGCTTTCCGGGCTGATAACCGAGCACATCGGCAATGCCTGGGTGCGCAATCTGGAATACATAAAAGGCATAGAAAACTACATTGATGATGCCGACTTCCGTGCTTCCTTCTTCGAGATAAAGGGAATAAACAAAAAAGCTCTTAGCAAGCATATTTATCGCGAAACGGGTATTCGCACCCGCGTGGACAGCATCTTCGACGTGCAGATAAAACGCCTGCATGAATACAAGCGACAACTATTGAACGTGCTGGGCACCATTGCCCGCTATCAGCGCATAAAAGCCAATCCCGATGGTGACTATGTTCCTCGCACCGTTATCTTTGCCGGCAAGGCAACTCCCGGCTATTTCCTTGCCAAAAGGCTAATTAAGCTGATAAACAACCTTGGTGAAGTGGTGAATAAAGACCCGGACATCCGCGACAGACTGAAGGTGGTTTTTTTGCCAAACTACACCGTTTCCCTCGCGGAAAAGATTATCCCCGCTGCCGACCTCTCGGAGCAGATATCCACAGCGGGCTATGAAGCCAGCGGCACGGGTAACATGAAGTTTGCCCTTAATGGCGCATTAACCCTGGGCACCATGGACGGAGCTAACGTAGAGATGGCAGAAGAGATTGGCGAAGAGAATATGTTTATCTTTGGCATGAATGCCGATGAAGTGCAAGAGCTAAAGCACAACGGCTACGACCCCAGGGCTTATTACGAAAGCGATCCGGAGCTAAAACGGGTGGTGGATTCACTAATTGACGGCAGCTTTGACGATGGCGAAAAGGACGTGTTCCTGCCCATTTGGCT
>DIMZ01000250.1:7314-8737 GCA_002425825.1 Cloacimonetes bacterium UBA5553
GATTTCCACAGCTTCCTGCAGGCTTCCATGAAGGTGGACGAGCTATACCTGCAGCGCGACGAATGGATAAAGAAAGCCATTATAAACATCGCCCGCATCGGCAAGTTTTCCAGCGACCGCGCCATAAATGAATACGCCCGTGATATCTGGAACATAAAACCGGTGCAACTGGACTTCCGTTGATATGACACTGCGGCTGTGGTGCAGGTTTTGCCTGTTTGGATGCTTGTTAATCCTATTGTGTTACCCGCTATCCGCAGCCATTGTAATAAACGAAGTATATTACGACCACCCCGGCACCGACACCGGCTACGAATGGCTTGAGCTGTATAACAACGGCACCGAAAACGTGCAACTGGAAGGCGCAAAGATTCAGGCTGCCGGTTCCGCGTGGACAGACAAATTCACTTTTCCTGCCTTCGTGCTGCGCCCCGGCAGATACCTCCTGATTGGCGAAGCACAGGTGCCGAACACCCAGTTTACCGCTGAACTGCGCTTCGAAAATGGCGACACTGCAACCGATGGAGTACGCTATGTAAGCCCCGACGGACTTTATACCGACACCGTGCTATACCATCCCAATAACCTTAATGGCCTCACGGACGACAACGGCGTTATTGCCACTTCCATGGCTCCTGATGTACCAGCAGGAAGCTCATTGGCACGCGTGGCAAATGGAGTGGATAGCAACCTCTGTGCCCAGGACTTCTGTGCGGAAAACAGCCCCAGTCCCGGCCTTCCCAATCCTCATAGCTGCGACTATGCCCTGCTTTATCCATCACTTAGCTACGCCAACGGCATTGCCGAGATAAACCTGTGGATAAAGAATAAAAGCAGCATTAGTCCCCTTGTACCCGCGGAGCTGAAGGTATCCCAATCCGGCGAAGCAATTTACCAGATGGACATTTCCCCCATAGCTGCCCAGGACTCGCTAATGCTAGATATCCAGCTTGTGTGCGCCCCACTTCCACTGCTAATAGAGCTTAGCTTGATTGGTGACCCCAATACAACAAACAACAGCCTTAGCTTATCTCTTGGCGGCAGCACTACCAATAGCCTGTATATAAATGAATTTATGGCATATCCCGCCAGCGGAAATCAGGAATGGATAGAGCTATATTCCCCCGGCAATGCTGGCACAAAAGGGTTAAGTGAGTATAAGATAACTGATTCCTCAAATGGCAATATCCGCTTTTTGCTGCCTGCATCCGCGGGCTATTATGTGGTGTGTCAGGATACTGCCGCGCTAAAGCTTAGCTATCCCCAATGCCCTTCTTCCAGTCTGATTAGCGCTTCAAGCTGGACATATCTGAATAACGATGGCGATATGCTGTTGCTGCGCCAGGGAGATGCTACTCTGGATTCTCTTTGCTATCTGGCAAATGAGATTAGACGGGGAGTTTCACGCGAGCGGTATCTAAAT
>DIMZ01000250.1:8742-8904 GCA_002425825.1 Cloacimonetes bacterium UBA5553
AGCTGGCAGAACTGTAATTATGCCATTGGTGCCAGCCCGGGTGCGCCAAACAGCAGCCCTGTGCAGATTAGCCTGCCCGATGCCGGAAGCATAGCCCTTGGCGGCAGCCCATGCAAGCCAAACGCGGGAGAACGCATCAGCATTGCCTATAACCTTATTGAG
>DIMZ01000132.1 GCA_002425825.1 Cloacimonetes bacterium UBA5553
CTAACAATCGCATGCTTTTGACATGATTAATATATGTCAAGCTTTATATTTTTATCCGCCTGAGAAGCGTAACATAATGAATACTATTCAGATATATGCAGCACAATAATGAGTTACTCCATGTACGGATATTGATGCACACCTCTGTATTATGCGCTGGGCATAGCAAGACATCCGTTTAGAAAGGCAAGGAAATGTGTATTATATCATGTTAGTCGATTTCATGCTCCAGAGCTTCCATGCATTTCTTTGTATCCAAAGCATCTTCACTGTTTGCGCCTCTCTTTTCAACACGGATTTCCAGCGCTTGGGAAAAGCATTCCCTTGCTTTGTCTTTCTCTCCGCATTTATGGTACAGAACCCCCATATCGTGAAGTGTGTCTGCCACTTCAGTGTGGCGTGGATCCAGTCCATTTGTTCTAATTTTCAGTGCGCTTTGATACAGAGGCAAAGCCTTTCCGAAAACTCCCATCCTCGTATATAACAGAGCGAGATCATTTTGAGATTCGGCAACTTCAGTATGGTCTTGTCCTCGAACCTCTTGACGAATCTTCAGGGCAAGCTCAAGATTCTCTTTTGCCTTGTCATATTCACCCGTTTCCAGATACACCAGACCAATGTTATGAAGCATTTCTGCCCAATCCAGATTGTGCTCGCCATCTGATACTCGCCTTAGCATCATAGCATTTTTAAACATCGCTTTAGACTCATCGAACTTATCCTGCTCACGGAGGCTTTCTACCATGTCATTCATGGTTTCGCTTACATCAGGATGTTCCTCACCCAGAGACTTTTTTCTTATCAGTAATGCTTTTTGAAGCAAGTCGAAGGCTTTTTCATGCTGATCCAGATCGGTGTAGGTAGTAGCCAGGATGTTAATAGATTCTGCATAATCAGGGTGTTCTGTCCCCTGCAGCTTAGCTCTGATATCCATAGCTTCTTTGGAGATTTGTGCCGACTCCTCCAGCTTATCTTTATCTCTCAATAAGCTGGCAAGCACGTCCAAGCCGTCAGCATACTCAGGGCTTTGTATTCCATGCGTATGTCTATAGATTACCATGGCACGCTTAAGATAATATGAAGCTTTGGCAAATTCGTCCATTTCTACATATATCTTTGCAAGTTCAATCATGGATTCTGCGATTTCGTCTTGATAGGTGTCGGAGTATTTGGCTGTGCGGATAGCCAGGGACTTACTAAGTAAAGCCTCGGCTTTGGGATAGCACTCCTTATTCTTCATTTCGTAATACAATACACCCAGATTGGTACTCGTTTCTGCTGCATCAATGCTGTTTTCACCTTTAAGGTCGATGCGGATAGCCAGGGCACGATTTAAGTAAGATTCTGCTTCTGCATAATTACCCAGGGTAGTATATAGCCTGCCTAAGTCATCAAGGATTTCTGCAGTATCCAGATGCTTTTCACCATCGAGGCTAATGTTTATCTTCAGTGCAGCATGAAGAAGCTTCTCAGCCATTTTGTACTGATTGGTTTCGATATAGCTGTTGGCACGATCTTTATAGAACTTCGCCAAATCCGAGTGATGGTGACTGACATATAGCTTCTCCAGTATCTTACCGGAGCGCGAGTAGCATTCTTCCGCTTCAGCAGTCATGTTCAATTCCGTGTAGATATTGGCAAGGCTGTTAAGTGACTCGGCAATATCAGGGTGGTCGCTGTCCAGAATCTCTTCTCTGATCTCCAATGCTTGCTTTACATTTTCTAATGCCTTTTGGTAGTCAGAATTTTCCAGGAGAAAATCACCGAAACTCTGGTATGACTCCGCCAGATCATACTTGTTAGCAGAGGGATGTTGCTTTCTAATACTCAACGCTTGCTCCAAATAATACGCTGCATTCTCAAAATCATCTAATTCCTGGTACCTGATGCCCATGCTATTGTATGTTTCTGCTACCTGCAAGCTATTTATTCCCAGAATGTTAATCCTTATTCTTAATGCTTCTTCTAATAAAGCTTCTGCTTCTTTAAGCTGATCATTCTCTATTAGAAAATCGGCATAATCGTTAAGAGTTTCGGTTAAATCTATATGATCGTTTCCGAGGGTTTCCCTGCGCATGGCAAGTGCCTTATCGAATAAGACTCTGGCTTCTTCTTTGTTGTCTTCAGAATCATATAGCCTGGCCAAGTCGTTCATGGAATCTGCCATTTCCGGACTAAATTGCTTATTACAATTGTTCCATACTTTTATAGCTTGTTTGAAGGCAGCAATAGCCTTCTTGGTCTCCCCCTTATAGCTATATAAGTTTCCCAGTTCATTGTATGTCTTGCCGATAATCGGATTATACTCATCCATGTTTTTCTTGCGATATGAAAGTGCTTCATTCAACAAATCCACTGCTTGTTGAAATTGACTGCTGTCCTGATATATCTTGGCCTGCATTTCCAAAGTGGATGCTTTATCACACATGATTTGTTTCTGGCAGTTCAGGTTTATCTCCAATGCCTTCTTCAGTAGGATACTTGCTTCTGCTACATTTTGTGCTCCGCCAAGGTTTAACATCTGTTCTGCCCAATTGTTAATCGTGGGCACAGTGTCTGGCCTGGTAGATAATACCCGGGATTCCTTGTCTTGCTTTTCTCTAGCATCCAGAGCTTTTTTATAGCATCGCGCAGCAGCGAGATAATTTCTCGTTTTCTTGTAATACTCAGCAGCCTTGCAGTACATAGCAGCCGCGGGATCTAAGAGCTGAGCACTTTCATAGTGTCGTCCTATATCTTCCGCATGTTTATCTAAATCTGTGCCATACAGCCTCTCCATAGCCAATGCTGCAGCAAAATGCAGACTGCTGCGCTTATTATCCATCATTCTGTCATACGCAGCTTTGTGAATCATTACATGATTGAATATGTATTGAAGCTCTTCTACATCACTAAGTGGGTCAGACTTATCGAGTTTGCGATGGCGCTGCCAAATTCGGTTCTTTTCTCCTTGCTCCAATTCAGTTTCGAGCTTAGTATCCAGCATCTTCGATAGGAGTTCTACATAGAACTGATTACCCAACACAGCAGCACGAAACAAGGCTTCACGCACATTGTCAGTTAGATTGTCTATCCTGGAATCCAACACATCGTATATCTTCAAGTTTCGTTTGTATTTCGGCTTGCCACGTATTACTCCATTGTTGTCCAATGTATCGTGCCCCCTCATGTCAAGAGTAAGCTGCTCTACAAAAAGTGGCACACCCTCTGCATAACCATCTATAAACTCAACAGTTTCATTTGGAATCTTACGTTCTGGATTTACCAGATTTCTAACAAGCTCTGCAGTTTCCTGAAAAGTGAGCCTGGTAAGCTCTATATCACGTTTAGTGCACTTGGGGAGCATCAAGTCAATCTTATTGCCGTGTTCATATCGACAAGAACAGACAAATACTACGTTCCCATTGCCAGTTTCAGTTAGCAAGCGAAAGAATTGTTTGCTGGTATCGTCTATCCACTGAGCATCCTCAAGGCGAATCATAAATGGGCTTGCCTTGGACATGAAGTTTATAGCATATACAAATGCGTCCCTAAACTGCCTTGGTTTATCGATGTCAGAAATCTTAGACCAGTTTGATCCAGGCCATTCATAGCCCCAAATTGAGCCAATTATCGACTCTATTCTTTGCATTTCCTTGTCACCTTGTGCTTTATCTTCCCATAAGCCATGGAACATTGCTTTGGACTCAGAGAGTGGTGTCCACGGATTGTAATTCGTAATCTTGTTTAACAACTGAGTTACAATCTCCAGGTCTCTCTGCTCTGTCTGATTGCATTTAACAGTCAGGTAGTTACATACATCCTTACTGATCTTGCCCAATGCAGTTTCAATCAGCCGGGATTTGCCTATACCGGGGTCTCCATGAATATACACCACCCGGTTGTCTTTATCTTCAAAGCCTTTCAGTATGAACTGTGTAATCTCCTCCTGCTCTTTTTCTCGCCCAACGAATGGATTTTGGGAGAACATATCATCATGGGAAACCTGTCGGTTAAGCCGATAACATGTTACTTCGGTATCAAAGCCTTTAGGCTTAATTGTTTTTAGCTTGTGGAAGAAGAACTGGGTGTCAAGTTGGTTCCTAAGATATGTGTCGGTTATCACCTCTCCGCTACGGGCTTCACTCATCAATCTGGCAGCCAAATTCATGGGATATCCATAGGCAGTATATTCTTTGGATACTGTGCTCCCCACGAAACATGCGAGTACATAACCGATGCTAAGACCCATTCTTAGCTTGGGTTCATATCCGATAAGTTCCAGGGCAAATCTACACATGTTCTCAAAAAACACACCTTTGTTGTGTGGTATGCCAAAGATCACAATGGCTAAAAATCCCTTGTCTGAACATTCGAGTTTATTAACCATTCCATAGTATTTTGCGGAGAGCAGCTCAATGTGTTGTATGATTTGAGCTACCTCTGGATCTGGTATATCCTTTAGTGAGATAAAGCAATATCCAGCTTGGCGGTTTTCTTCTGTCTGCCTAACCTTGGGGATGTCTTTGTGGCAGAAAAGCTGCCTGGTTTCCGGCTTATAAGTAAAACTAAGAGGACGTTCACGTGCTTCAACATCACACAATGCCGTTGCTTTGGGAATGTAACCACCCTCAGTTTCTTCAAATATGTCTAAGCCTATCTGCTGAGCTGCTTTGGTGGAGAAAAGAAGTTCTTTGTGCAGCGATTGAAGCTCTATATTATCTTCGAACGCCTCACCTGTGAACACATACTCATATTGATGTGGATTATCAAATATCCGCCAGTGAACATTACCAAAACTTACTGATAACCTAATGCGAAGGGGAAGACCTTCAAATTCTGATATTCCCTCAAAATGCTCCTGTATCCTGGCTATAGAACAGAGTACTTCTTCAGGGGTTCTTTTCGGCATTATCACGGTGCATGAATCTCCAGAGAAACTGGACACAAACCCACCGTAATATACAAGGTATTCTATGGGTTTATGAAATGCTGCACCCAGATAACGGCTTAGTATTTCTACACCACCCTTTTCCATCTGAAACAGCTTACCACACGATACGGTGAAATCTACAATATCAAAAAGAATAACGTAAGCCGACAAATCACCTGTAAACAAGCCTTTCTCGACCTTATGTAAAATAAAGGATGGTATGAAACGCGGCATAACCTACCTCCTACGTAAGCATAATATCAAATATGTAAGTAACAGTATTAGTGTCAATAAAAATAAGTTGCCAAGTGATACAATGCTGTAGATTTATAACAACTACTCAAGCTGCACAGGTATTTATGCACTAAGCAGCCATTCAGGTAGTTATCATTTGTCTTATAAGTTTAGTTTGTGCTGTGCTGTTTAAAAGTAGAAAAGCAGCAGGACGTATTAACCATTTATCAGAACTATATTAGTCCTCTATAAGCAGGTATTCCAAGCTGCGAACCGCAGTGTAGGCCTGAAGCTTCTCGCCAAAGCTTCCCAGGTTAAACATCATATTGATATCTTCTGCCAGCTCTTTGCTAATAACTGGTAGCAGTGCTTCGGGTATGCGGAAACGTGGCTTAAAGAACTCACGTAATGAAGGATTGCTAACCCACCAATACTCGAAGGGGTTCATGCTAAGCTGATTGGGGCGTTTTGTAATCTTTCTAATAATCTTGTCTGTGCCCCGCCAAACGTTGTAAGACAATCTGGTTTGCCAATAGGGCACATTTACCCGGCAGTTTATCTTCTCCCACTTGAATTTTGCTGCTTCAGGGAAGCATTTGCGTATCCAGTATAGATGCATTCGTGCACCGACACGCAATTCCGGAGCGATATTCAGTTCATATTGCATAAACGTGGGATCCATAAATGGAGCTAAGCTATAAGTAAATTCAGAGCTTGCTAGGTCGCCATTGGTGTTGCAATTAAAACCGAGGCTCTCTAACACAAAATGCTCGTGGGTGGAGTAGTCCGAGGCGTATTTCTCAAGTTCTGGCAATATTGTAGGCAGCACCCTTTTGGAGCGCGGATCCACGCTGAAGTTCAATTTGTTACGCCTGCCGGCAGTCATAAACGAACCCTTTGAGATATCCCCTATTTGCCCGCTATGCAATATGCCATACTTTTCGAGAGGCATAGTCTGGATGGCTGTATGCAAGTGTGCCGCTCCATGCAGCACTATCTGCCCTTCATTATAGCCAAGTCCCCGGTCAATATTCTTAAGGAACTCACCGCCTTCCAAGGAGAAAAAGCTGCACTTATAGCCCAAGGTTTTGCTTATCTGTGTTCCTATCACATTATCCAGATAACCCGGTTGGGAGTAATTCAAACAATCCACATTCTTAAGCTTCATATTATGCAGCGTCCAAAGCACCAAACGGGAATCTACTCCCCCGCTGATAAACGAGAAGTGCCGCTGTTGTCCGTCTCTTTCCACTGCTAGTTTTACAGCATTTACAAATAAATCGTTTAAATCGTTTAATGCGCCTTTGTAGGTGTAGTAAAGCGGGTTTGTGTTAAAGCGATAGTATTGCTTACGCTCGAACTGACCATTCTGATAACATAAATAGTGCCCCGCACCCAGAAGCCGAATCTCTGCAATATTGGTGTTGTTACGCAACATATAACCAAAAGTAAGCAGCATTCTTGAGCCCAGTTCATCAGGATGGCAGGTGATGCCATTTTGCTTCAATACGCCTACAATCAGCTTGATGGAACTGGCTACTATAATGGTTTCCCCCTGGTGATAATAATACACCCGCATGTTGTTGTTCACGCTGGAATACACCCGCAATTCCTGGGCAGCATTGTCCCAANNTGCATACATGCATATTGCCCATGAATTTTGGCTATTTCGGAGTTATTGGTTTCGCGCAGCAATTCTTGAATCTTCTGAGGCGAATGAGATGCAGATATACCCTCAAACATACTGAACCCGGCTTCGCTACTTATCAGGTAACTGTCGTCAATTGGCTTTGAAGCAAAATGATGGAAAAGACTAAGCACTTTTCCCGAAGACAAAACTACACTGGTTGACTTCTCCATAACTTGCGGTAAGCTAACATTAAAACCTTGTTCGGACACAATTAAACAGAACATCAGTACTCCTTAGCAACAATGTATTATCTCGATAATATAATTGATTTCGACTCTCAACGCGTATCACACATCGTCCACACATTATCACCCACGATTTACGTGCAAATCATTATAAACGCTATTTCAGTCAAGATTTACTTGCTGTAACGGTTTATAGACCTATTCTTCACCTTTCACATCTCTAATGATTCCCTA
>DIMZ01000120.1:0-244 GCA_002425825.1 Cloacimonetes bacterium UBA5553
CAGATCCCAACCGAAGTGAATGAGAAAAACGGTCGTGCCATGGCTTTCAGATGGATTATCAGTTATGCACGTAACCGCAGCGAGAAAACCATGACCGAAAAGCTTGCTGCCGAACTGATGGCTGCCCACAAGAAAGAAGGCTCATCGATTAAAAAACGCGAAGATACCCACAAGATGGCAGATGCCAACAAGGCTTTTGCCCACTTGAGATGGTAGTTCTTTTGCGTTAGCAAGAGATACCTAA
>DIMZ01000120.1:269-12407 GCA_002425825.1 Cloacimonetes bacterium UBA5553
CGAGGAGAGATGCATGTCTCTCCTCCTTTTTTTTATGTTCACTTACTACACACTTATAATTCTACCCCCATCTTAACCAACAATACTCACCATTAATAGCTTTGGACAGCTCGTAATCATCTACCTGTAGCGTGATCTGTCTGTAATTATAACTATGCTGCTTCCCTGCTGCTTCCTTGCTGCTATCCTGTGTAGAATACAGGATAGCAGCAAGGAAGAAGCAGGGTTGCACTTAGCAAAGAATTTGCATAGCCCGAACCTAAACGCCAACACCACCGGGGGCAGCACCTCAGCAGTGATACCACACAAGTACGAATCTCGTCCTTATTTCAGATAGTAGAAAATATACAACAAGTGTGAGAGTGAGAGATTAAACATTCTGCTTGACGTAAAGAACTGCACTTACACTATTCGGTTCACCTTAATTCTTAGCCTTCAACAGAATGCTTAAGAGGATAGAAAGACAATGAGATAGAATGGAGTACTGCCCTTGTTGGCTGCGGCTTAAAAAAGTTTCATAAGTGTATAGCAGAGGAGTTTGTTTGAAGATGTGTTTCAAATACCCCCAAAAGCGTGATAATGATTCTAAATGTGCCATACTAGTTGAAGAAATATGTTGGGCAATCGCGCGAATCAATCAAGCAAACTTGCTAGATGTACTCCCATCAGAATATTATCACATTCTTAATGGTGAATTACTTAAGCCATTTTCTGCCCACAGATTGTTAGCTAATCATCGCACATTACTACCGAATACTGTGGCTGGAGATGAGTTAAGAATTTCCGTTTCATATCCCACTTCAAAATCAAACTGGAATTCATCCCAAGCGGGGCAAATCAATGTTTCTGGAATAGTACCTGAACAGCCCATGCATAAACTATGGGAGTTGAATATCCGATAATAAGATTAAACACAATGTACATGAGGAATAAGTATGAAAAAACACTTACTACTTGTGATGGTACTGCTGTTTGCTGTATCATGTGTTTTTGGTGCAGCGGTTGATAAGCTTACCGCTGAGAGAGTGGCAAGGAACTTTGTGCTTGAGAGACTCGGCGCGAGTTACTCTGTTGCTGCTTCGAGAGAGCTAGAATCCGTATATCAGGATTCATATATTTACGTAGTAAACCTAATCCCCAAGGGCTTTATCCTAATCGCAGCAGACGATGCTGCAACCCCGATAATAGGATATAGCACCAGTAACAACTGGCAAGAAAAGGAAGTTCCTATCCAATTGCAGTCCATGCTGGAAAACTGGAATGACCAGATGCATTTGATAGTAACCAGACAACTTCCAGCCGACCTGGCAACATCAGTGATGTGGAGCAAATACAATCGTGATGCAATGACGTTTGAACCAAATCGCAACTTCCGCAACGTTAGCCCGCTTATCACATCCATTTGGGGTCAGGGTACATATTATAATGCTCAAACGCCATCTGGTACACCGGTTGGTTGTGTTGCAACAGCAATGGCTCAGATTATGAGATATTGGGCATTCCCAACGGTTGGGCAAGGTTCAAACAGCTACAATTGCCCGCCTTATGGTGTTCAATCTGCAAACTTTGGTACCACAACCTATAACTGGGCAGCCATGCCGAACGCACTAAACAACCATAATGCATCAGTTGCCACAATTGGCAGGCATGCAGGTGTGGCAGTTAATATGCAGTACGCTCCCGACGGTTCTGGTGCTTATAGTACTGATGTACCCGCAGCGTTGATAAACTACTTCAAGTATAAATCTACCACCCAGTATAAGAGCCGCAGCTCGTATTCTGCTCAAAACTGGGACATATTGATTAAAGGTGAGCTGGACAATGCTCGCCCTGTTTATTACTCGGGTTCCAGTACCGGTTCAGGTGGCCACGCATTTATCGTTGATGGCTATACAGGAACATATCCCAGCGCAACATATCATGTTAACTGGGGTTGGTATGGCTATTATAATGGCTATTTTGCCTTGGCATCATTAAATCCTGGCACAGACAACTTCAGCAATAATCAGGCTGCAGTAATTGGCATTGAGCCGTCAGGAACTAATCCTGTGTTGTCTGAGACTTTTGACGGGACAACTTTCCCGCCTGCAGATTGGACACGATCCCATACTACATGGACACGAACAACAACTTCTACTTACATAATTACTGGTACAGCCTCTGCAATGAACAGCGGAACTGGTAACCAAAATGGCCGTAGATTAGTAACTCCCAAGTTAACTGTAGATGGCACAGTGCCGATTGTGTTCAAAGGTAAAAGAGGAGCAACCAGCTATAGTGAAGCTATAACAGTCCAATACTCCACTGATGGTTCTAGTTGGANNTGGACTAGTCTAAGTACTTATTCTTTAACTGCAACTACCCAAACATTTACTCAATCCTTGGCAGCGCTTACTCCAGGAGATTACTTTTTTGGGTTCCTTACGGCGAATGCAACAACAAATACTACTCAAACTAAACGTTTCATAATAGACGATGTAACCGGTCCACAGAAATGGGTTAGCCCCATTCCAGTAGCTGCAATAAACATTAGTAGCTGGGCTGCAGGCGCAACCACGCCTGGAGAAGCCATTGAGTCTGGAGCTATCTTCCAGCTATCAAACATTGCAGGGGGAACTCTACAAATCCAAAGCATTACCAATCTCTCTGGTACCGAATTCTCTTCAACTATTAATCCCGGAGTCCAACTTGTAACCGGGCAGATTCATGAGTTTGGTTTTACTTATGAACCATTGGTGTATGGAAGTGCAAACCAGTCATTCCAGATTGTAACCAATGGCGGAACGATTAACATCACATTAACGGGTAGTGCTTTATATGCTGTGTTAACAGACGGCTTTGAATCCTACACCGATTTTGCTTTAAACTTCCCACCCTGGACACAACGTGATGGAGATGGATTTGCAACATATTCCATAACCAATGTAACATTCACCAATCAGGGTTACACAGGATCATACATCATATTTAATCCCTCTGCCTGCTCTCCCTCTCAAGCAGGCACTGCACTTGATGCCGGCGGGGGCAGTAAGCTGGCAGCATGCTTTGCCGGAACTTCTGCACCAAATAACGATTGGCTAATCTCTCCAGAGCTAAATCTGGGTTCAACAGGAACGCTTAAGTTCTGGGCGAAGTCTTACACAACCCAATACGGTGCGGAACGCTTCAAAGTGCTTACATCAACTACAACGAATGTGTATACTTCATTTACCACATATCTTGCAGGTTCTGCTTCAACATATATCTCTGCACCGGATGTATGGACTGAGTATACATACTCACTACCTCAGAATGTGAAGTATTTCGCTATCCAGTGTGTATCGAATGATGCCTTCATATTCATGGTAGATGATGTGTTGGTCTCCGATAGTTCTACGCCTCCGCCACCTCAGTTTGGTAACCTGAGTGGCTACGTTTACAGGTATGGAACCAGCACCCCCATCGCAAACGCCAAAGTTACCGTGGGTAGCAAATCAGCATACACCAATGCCGATGGTTACTATATTATAAACAACTTGGTTGTGAATAGTTATACGGCGGCTTGCACCACCCCGGGTATGTTCTATTTTGGTTCCAATGCCAGCATAGTTATTACCCAAGGCAACACCACAAGCCAGAATTACTACCTCACCTGGGCAGAATTAGCTGTAAATCCCACAAGTATAAATGCAAACGTGTATGCTTCTGAAACAGCACAAGTGCCGATTGCAATTGGCAACCCGGGTGGAACAGCCAACTTACAGTATGAGATGTTCTTCTCGTCTGCCAGTACAGCAAGAAACTCGTCAGCTCTTACAAAGAGATTGCCGGCAGAAGCACTCGGTGAAGGCCATCGCTTTACTCCCGAAAGCTATCCAGCTACAGAGCGTGCAGAAGGATGGATGTCTTATACTGACCCTGCTGATGCGGATTATTACTCATATCCCGTTCCCGAGAGAGCTAGCAAGTTCACTCTCGAACATTTTGGTATGTTTGCACAGGGCGTAACCATATCCAAGCTGCGTCATTACTTCTATGAACCTACAGCCGGGGCGTGGAGTGGTAACAACACCTATACCTTCAAGATTTATGCAGCAGATGGCACAACAGTGTTATACACCTCTCCATCCCTAACTGCGGTAAACTGGCCAACGATTAACGAACACATATTAACCACCCCTATTTCAGTAACGGGTGATTTCTATGTAGCCGTGGTACCTGTAGATGCTACAAATGGAGCTCCTTTCTCTATTGGCACCAGTGCCAGTGTTGGTCATTCATATGGTGGAAGTGCTGGTGCATGGACACTTATCGAAACCCTCGATCTCATCCTAATGGCCTATATAGACGGCAGCGAGTGGGTTGAGGCAAGCCAATACAGCGGCACAGTGGCTCCCGGAGCTTCTCAGAATGTGAATGTAAACTTCGATAGCAATGGTCTTGCAGAAGGAACACACAATGCTTATCTGCATATTTATAATAACTCAAACTATGTTGCTCCGAGCCCCAATCCTTCTCGGGGTGATGTAATGGTTCTTCCTGTATCCTTAACTGTTACTATACCAACGGTACCGACTGCTACTCTTAGCATAACCAGCTGGACAACAGTAACAGAAACTGGAAGCCCTTCGAACTCTGGAAACGTATTCCAACTCAAGAATGTTGGTAATGGAAATCTAACCATTAGTTCGGTTACAGGTTTAAGCGGTACTCCATTCACCTCAAACATCAATACCGGAATCTCGCTGGCTATGAACCAAACTCATGATTTCGGCTTCACCTTCACACCTACAGCCAATGGTATCTTTAATGCCACAGTTCAGATTATTACCAATGGTGGAACCAAAACTATAACCCTGAAAGGCTATGCAAATTACATTGCGGAAGGCTTTGAGGGCACAACATTCCCGCCCGATGGCTGGGTTTCTGCAGATGTAGATGGTGATACCTATAACTGGATGAGATACATAGCAACAGGTGCAGCCAATACTGGAGATGCATGTGCCGGTAGCGCATCCTATGTGAATGACACCAGAAATCAAGATAGCTACAAGACGCCAACCAGAGGTGCTTTAACACCAGATAACTGGCTTATTACTCCTCGCTTAAGCATTTCAAATGGCGATGAACTAAGCTATTGGATTGCAGCTCAGGATGCAGCCTGGCCAGCAGAATACTATTCTGTAAAGCTCTCGACCACAACCAATGCAATAGCATCGTTTACTAACACCTTATTCAGCGAGACATTAACCAATGGCACTTGGCAAAAAAGAACCATTGATCTTAGTGCCTACGCAGGTCAAAGCGTCTATCTTGCCTTCCAGCACCATAACTGCACAGACCAGTTCGTTCTGAAGCTAGATGACGTATTGATGCCTCCGCTTGCCGCTCCGCTGGTGTTTGGTAACATCACCGGTACTGTCCGCAGATTTGGAACTACCACTCCTGTGGTTGGTGCCGCTATCTCGGTAGCCGGTAAGAATGCTACCACAGACGAATACGGCGCCTACACAATCAGCAACATTGTGGTAGACACATATCAGATTACTGCCACAGCCACCGGTTATGTGAACTACTCTGCAAACGTAAGCATTCCTGCAAATAACACTCTCAGTCACGACATCTACATGAGCTTTGCGCAGGTATATACTGCCAGCACAGCGTTCTCCACAGATGTAAATGTAGGTGGTAACACAAGCATCAACGTACTGATGACTAACACAGGCAATGCAACCCTCAGCTTCGAAACTGCAAGTGGTGTTTGGGGTGGAGATTCCTTCCCTGCAGGTCCCCTGAGCGAAGACTTCGAAGACAATGCTACTACCGGGTGGACAGGCTCAGTTGGCCCCAATTCTGCTATTTATAGCGGAAACTACGGCTATCTAACTCCCGGCCGTACCTGGGTGTTCAACTCATATCAAACAACATCGGTTCAGTACCTCATTACACCCAAGCTAAGAGTAGTGAGTGGTAACAATCTCACTTTCGGATACAAGCAATTTAACGCCAGCTCCGAATCATTTGAAGTGAGAATTTCTACCACTGATAACAACATTGCTTCTTTCTCCACGTTTGCCACCATTGGCCCGCTTGGTGATACTAACTGGACATTGTTCAACCAATCCCTGAACGCCTATGCAGGACAAGATATCTATATCTGCTTCTACTATCCCAGAACTGATGGATATCAATACGGTTACATCCTGATAGACGATGTAACAGGCCCAACCATGATAGCTCCTCCTACCAATTGGCTGTCATGCACACCTGTAGGATATCCAGTAGCTGAAACATTAGGTGCTGGACAAAGCCGTATGCTTACCCTGAACATTGATGCTTCCTCACTTCCTGTTGGAACATATACTGCTCAAACATGGATATTCTCAAATGGATTGCTTAGTCCCTACAAGCTGTATGTAACTGTTAACGTTACTTCTGCCACAGCACCAGATGCTCCTGTAGTTAGCGGAATTGAAAGCTTCCCCGGCGGAATATATATTGGTTGGGATGAAGTGGCTAATGCCAATCTCTACAGAGTATATGGTTGTGTCGAACCTTATGGTACTTACAGCCAATTGGGTGCTACCGAAGGCACTTACATCGAATTCACAGATGCTGAGCTTAGCTCCTATGGCTTAAGCGAAAGAGCTTTCTTCAAGGTAACAGCAGATTCAGCAGCTCGCAGCCTTGCAGTAAAGAGCAGTAATGCCAAGTCCAGCTCACAGGCTCTGCCTATTTCCTTAAAACCGGATACAGATAGAAAACTGATATCTGTAAAATAAGCAAGTCACGTAAGTAACAAAACGAGGCTTACCTATATGGTAGGCCTCGTTTGTTTATCTGCATTATGGACTGAGTGAAATATAACTCCCTACTAATTGATAGTTATGAAGGAAGATACTTAAGATAGGCAAGAGCGATTTTGCTTCTATTATTTACCGTTGGCTAAGCCATCAAGAATCTCTGCTCTTCTATGTTGCATTAGTTCCATTACCATATCAAACTCATCTTGCTGGTACTCCATAACCACATTCTCTATGCTACCATCTGCATAGCTAATGGTAAATCCCAGATAATTGCAGATATCATCCTGCTCTTCGTGGGTGCGAAAGATGTCGCTTACTTGGGTCTTGCTAATCGTGCTACTATTCATGCCTTGAGTGTATCAAGGTTTGTGCCAATCATCATAGAGTTATCGACTGCCCATAAGACTTTTATTTACTACCTGTTATGGTATGTCACTAAACAGCTTGGGAATAATAATCAGCCTTTCTGGGTCGCAATTGCATAAATGAATTGCAGGTTTGGAATTGTGATTTTCTCTGTAATGCAACGGAATTGAATTCATAGATACAAGAACAAGCATTGCTGCCACAACGATTGCTTTGGTCTACTTAAGCCCTTGGTAGCTAAAACAAAAACCCCAAAGCATTACACTTCGGGGTTAGGAAGGAGAATCACGATGTGAATTATTTCACTATCACCAGCTTCTTCGTTTGGTTCAGTGATGGTGTATTAAGTTTATAGAAATAGATACCAGCACTGCAGTTATTGCCTTTGCTATCTTTGCCATTCCAGTTCAGGATGTTTTGCCCTTCGGATACACTATAGGTCTTCACTGTTTGCCCTGCTACGTTATAGATAGTTAGTTGTCCCTTTTCTCCCGCTTTTACAAGCACTTCAATGCTAAGCTGCTCGTTCGTGCGGAAGGGATTTGGATAGGCATCACGCATTGTTGTCATTTCTGTTAAGATGGCTGGGGTGTCTGCTGAAGTAGTTACGTTTACTGGGCCGTGAAAGTTAGATTGTTCCATATCTATGCTTTCCAACCAGTAATAGTAAGACACTCCTCGTTCCACTTCTTCGTCGGTGTAGTTATAGCTTTGGGTTGTTGTTGTATTAGTAGCAGGAATCATAACAGGGGTTACATTCAATGCTTCCTCTTGGTTGCTGGTTTCACAGCGATACACTCTGTAGCCTAACAAGTTGGTTTCGCTTTGGCTAACCCAGGTTAGCTTAACGTAGTTTTGTGCTGTGGGAACTGCAGAAAAACTGCTAAGCTCCACAGGTAGAACCGGAGGTGGGGGAGGATTGTGGAACGACGAGGCAACACTACTGATATTCCAAGCCCACCCATCATTAACTGCTGCCACATAGGCAATGTAGTTAACTGCAGGATTTAATACAAGAGGTGAATCCCACTTATACACTCCCGGGGTCTCAAGGTAGTGACCTAAGGGAGCACTAGAGCCAGGTACTGCTCCACCATTCCAGGGTGGTTCTCCACCTGTTGGTTCGGGGAAATAGTTCAGGTCTGTGTCCGGCATAATTGAAAGATAGTAATATACTACTAAATCAGATGGGGTAGTAGCCCATCTAATGGTACCCGTTGTATCGCTGGTGCGGGTGAAAGTAACCCAGTCGGGCCGCGCGGCAAATTGCGCGAGACATACACCGGCAATTACCATCAAGGTCATAAGTAACAATAACTTTTTCATCTGTTCCTCTTCAGGCGTTATTTCTCTTCATGAGATATTTAATTCCATAATAGCGCATACTACGTTCCAAAATGCCAGCCGAGTTTTGCGCGGCATGTAAATGGAAGTATGTAAAAGTGTTACAACGATGCTCATAGGACAGACTATGCGCAAAGAGGGATGCTTGCGTTGATGGGATTGCAATAATGAAATGCAATAATGAAACCGAGGGATGAAAGCGCTAAGCTACTATGTGCTTACTTAATGGGATATGGCAACTCAATCGTACGCAATATGTCTTACTACCGCTTGATGCCCAGTCTATTTTTATGGCGCGAAAATGTACTCTCTGTCATCCCCAACAGTTTGGCAGCATCCTTCTGAATCCAATTAGCTTCCTGCAGGGCATGCAGTATCATCTGGTATTCAGTTTGACTCATATTATCTTGAATGTTGCCAAGCTTAGGTTTATTGATGGGGCTTTCTTCTACTAAGCCGTCTAACTGACGTCTATCCCAACTCGGCTTGGGGCTTAGAATAAAGATACGTTCAATGATGTTCATAAGCTCCCGGATGTTTCCGGGGAAATGGTAGTCTCTTAAACGCTCATAAAAGCTTTCTTCCAGCTTGGGAACAGGCAGGGCAAATTCGTTGGCAAAGCGACTAACAAAGTGCTCGCAAAGCTGTTCTAAGTCCGATAGCCTTTCCCTAAGAGGTGGCCAGTGTATTTCCACTTTGTTCAAGCGATGGTACAAATCAAGTCTAAATGTGTTTGAGTGGATCAAGTCTGCCATTTTTTTATTGGTAGCCGAGATAATTCTGCAGTTCACTGCCGTTTCTTTGCTACTGCCAACCGGAGATATGGAGCGGGTTTCTATGGCTCGCAACAGCTTGGCTTGCAATTCCAAAGGCATTTCTGAAATCTCATCTAAAAAGAGTGTGGATTTATCTGCTAAAACGAACTTACCCTTATGGTCGCTAATAGCACCAGTAAACGAGCCTTTTACGTGACCAAACAGCTCACTTTCCATCAGGTTTGGGGGTAGGGCAGAGGCATTAACGGCTATCATAGACCTATTGCTTACGCTGTTATCGTGTATCAAACGAGCAATAATCTCTTTACCAGTACCCGATTCTCCGCTAATGATAACGTTCACATAGGGGTATTTTGCAGCTTGTATAGCCATATTCAATGCTGCTTTTAGCTTAGGATGCTCTCCAATCATGCAGGTGCCCGATTTGATATTATTGGTTGAAGCATTGCTTACGCAATTGCTTTTTACAAGCATGTATTCCTTTCTCAGATCGCTAATACGCTTGTTCAGCTTCTCCGATTGGCGATTAAAGCTCTGCCGAAAATGAAGCTGAGTAGTTTGATACAGCTCCTCCATGCAGTTAAAGGCATCCTGATATTTCTCCTGCGTCTCATACAACCTTGCCATACATAGCCAGGCATTTTGCAAAAGAGCATAGTTATTGGTCTCCTGGAAATGATTAACAGCTTTTTCTAGCATATCCTTAGCTTCTAAGTGCATGTTCATTTCTATCAGAACGTCTGCCAGATTTACTCGTAGCATGCTTTCTCTATCCGGATTCTTTTGCTTACTAGCTCTTGCAAGTGAGCTGCGGTGCATACTGATTGCTTCAGCATATTCACCCGCAGCGCTCAAGGCAAGGCTCCAATTATCCAAAGCCTTCTCTGCTAATTGTGATTCTGTTGCCTGACAGTTCTCTAAAATAAGATATGCTTCTTTGTGATGCCTCACCGCAGATGCAGCGTCATTCCTACGCCGGTCAAGAATGCCTCTGTTTATCAGCAAACTCGCTTCCAAATATCTGTATCCGTGTTCGTCTGCCACTTCCAAACCATGCATCAGGCTCTCTTCTGCTGCTGGGTAATTTCTTAGCATTAAAGCGTTTATTCCAATGTGGTTCTGAAGTAGAGTGAAGATGTGTGGATGTTCTGTTACAGAACACAGTTCCTTCAGCATTTGAATTTCTCTATTGGCGGCATCGGGTAGGTTTTGATTATGGTAAAGAAATATGTATGCTATGTGCACGCTCATTACACATTGCAAATTATCACTTTCACTGGCAAGCAGCATCGCCTCGTGCAGCAAATCCTCACTATGGGTTAGCTCGTTATCGCTCATTTTTGCCAAGACATCCGTAGTTATTAGTTCGCTCTGAAGCTGTTTGCTGTTGCTTCTCTTACCGCACTGCATTGCTTTTCTTAGTATTTCGCAGGCTGCTTTCTGGTTTTTACTGATAGCCATAGCTACATTATACTTATGCAATAAGTACTTTGCTTTTAGAAAATCATCACATAGCTCCACCTTTTTGTCGTCAAACTTCATCAGTTGATTCTGAGCAGAGCCAAAGTCTCCCAAGGCTATGGCGGTTTTTATCTTTAGCAAGTCTGTGGCTATTCTATTGATATTGGGGAGAGTAACTTTATTTGAGTTAGACTTTAGAAAGACAACGGGAAAGTTTAAAGCTTGTTGCTCATAATTAAAATACACAATTTCAGAGTAAGCATTTGTCATGTAGTTACCTCAAGATCACAATTTTGTAGGCAAGCAGTTGTTCAGGCAGCTTTGTGTCAAGCACTAAAAGCGTAGTTTAACGGCATGAGCCTGTGAAAATATTCCAGTGTTCCTGGCATCTCCCCCAATACCCACTCCACAAAAGCAAATGTGGCACAAACTAGGAGAACATCATAACAGACCATCATTCATCAAAACACCATTAAAACAGACGAGTGTATGCGAGAAATCCAGTCTTTGGCTTGACAAAAACCCTTGATTCGTGGAAAAGGGTAAAAAACAAGCTATTTATATCTTTTTCACTCTGAAATAACACCCATTAGAGGATAGAATGCAAGAAATAATCATCGATGGCAACAGCCTGACACTGGAAATGGTTCAGTTGGTTGCCCAGCAAAATGCGCCTGTAAGGCTCGCAGAAGCAGCCCGGGAAAAGGTTATCAAATGCCGTGAGTATGTAGATAGTGTGATAGCCAAAGGCGACATTGTGTATGGCTTAACCACCGGCTTTGGCAAGTTCAGCACCGTTAATATCCCGCGTGAGAACATAGCCGAACTACAGATAAATCTAATCCGCAGTCATGCTACCAGCGTGGGAGAGCCCTATACCGAAACAGAAACTAGAGCCATTATGTTACTGCGTACAGCAGTGCTAGCCAAGGGGCATTCCGGCATAAGAATCCAAACTCTGGACAGCCTGGTTGCCATGTTAAACTCCGGTGTACACCCGGTAATACCAAAACGTGGCTCTGTTGGAGCCAGCGGAGACCTATCTCCATTGTCACACTTGGCCTTAGTGCTTATTGGTGAGGGCGAGGCAGTTTACCAAGGACAGAGAATGAGCGGTGCAGAAGCTATGCAATTAGCAGGTATTAAGCCGGTGAAACTCGAGGCTAAGGAAGGTCTGGCATTGAACAATGGCACTCAAGTAATGGCAGCATTAGGTGCATTAAACTTGTTGGATGCGGAAAGACTTTGCCGCTATGCCGATGTGATAGCCAGCATGAGCATTGATGCGCTGAAGGGTACTCCCAGAGCTTTTGATGAGCTTATTCATAATTTACGCCCACATCCAGGACAACTTGCTTCCGCAGCTAATATTCGCAAAATGCTTGATGGCAGTGAGCTTAGAGAGT
>DIMZ01000088.1:0-243 GCA_002425825.1 Cloacimonetes bacterium UBA5553
GCATTGAGTGCAGAGGAGTCGAGAGGTCGAGAGGTCGAGGGGTCGAGAATTCGAGGGGTGGTGGGGTAAAGAAAGGAGAGGCGATTAAGCCTCTCCCGGGTTGCTATAGTTTGTATTTGTTACGCGCCTAAGGTTGCCACCATAACTGCTTTAATGGTGTGCATTCTATTTTCGGCTTCATCGAAAACCACGCTATTGGGGCCTTCGAATACGTCATCACTCACTTCCATGCTGGTAAGCCCG
>DIMZ01000088.1:287-2088 GCA_002425825.1 Cloacimonetes bacterium UBA5553
GATGCCAACGGTGGTATTAAGATCGTGGAAGGCAGGCAGGCAGTGCATAAATAGTGTGGTTGATTTCCCTGTCTTCTTCATCATATCGGCATTCACCTGATAGGGTTTCAGCAGTTTTATGCGGCTTTCCCAAACGCTGTCCGGCTCGCCCATGCTAACCCAAACGTCGGTGTAGATAACGTCTGCGCCTTTCACACCTTTGGCAATGTCGTCGGTAACGGTAATCTTGGCACCGGTTTCTTTGGCAACAGCCTGGCACTTGGCAAGGAGTTTCTTTTCTGGGAATAGGCTTTTAGGGGCAACAATGCGGAAGTCCATTCCTGTTTTGCAGGCACCAATCATCAGGGCATTGGCAACGTTGTTGCGTCCGTCACCGGCATATACGAAGGTCATTTCGTGGGTGGGCTTGTTCAGGTGTTCCATAGCGGTCATAAAGTCTGCCAGCACCTGAGTGGGGTGATCCTGATCGGTAAGTCCGTTCCAAACTGGTACGCCAGCGTATTTTGCCAGCTCTTCAACGATTTCCTGTCCATAACCGCGATATTCTATGCCGTCATACATTCTACCCAGCACACGTGCTGTATCGGCAATGGATTCTTTTTTGCCCATTTGGCTTCCGGTGCAGCCAAGATAGGTAACGTGGGCACCCTGATCCAGAGCGGCAACTTCAAAGGCACAGCGGGTACGGGTGCTGTCTTTTTCGAAGATGAGGGCAATGTTTTTGCCTTTCAATTTCTGCTGTTCGGTTCCGGCATACTTTGCTTTTTTAAGATCAAGCGAAAGGTCGAGTAAATACTTGATTTCCTTAGGGCTAAAATCCATAAGGGTTAGGAAGTGGCGGTTTCTTAGGTTGAAAGCCATGGGTATCTCCTTTATTATTATGTGTTTATTTCCAAGTGCCAGTTTTAAACTTGCATGCTTTCAGGCAAGAGGTTTTTTTTGTGCTGCTCAGTTTAGCTAAGTATGCCAGCGTTCAACATGCACAACAGAATGGGTAGAGAAAAGCAGCGCGAGCCAAAAAATATCTTGCAGGAAAACAGGCATTTCAATGTATGACATATAGACAGTGGTGTTTGAACCGCATACTACGATAGGTTTTTGATTTTTTATACAGATTAACATAACAAGAGGGAACATGAAACGCTTAGCTTTCCTATTATTGATGCTGCCGGTTTGTTTGATGGCCGGTGAATATACCTTGGAACAGATGATTAATTATNNTAGTGTCCAGCGCAACGAGCTGAATGCCAAAGCTAGCGTAAGCAATCTTAATTCTGCGAAGTGGAACTTGCTACCCGAAGCGATGCTTACTGCCGGTGTGGATAAGGACTTTGATCCTGTGATACAGAATAAGGATTTAAGCAGTTCAGCAGGCATATCAATATCTAAAACCATAAGCCTGAATGATGCGGCTTACTTTAACTATAGGCAGGCATCCATTGAGAATGAAAGCGCGAAGCTAAGGCTTGAGCAGTCTAACCGGGACTATGCCTATCAGGTATTCAGTGCTTATCTGGATGTTCTTTCCGCCTCCAAGCGTCAGGAAGCATTGCAAGAAAACTTAGCCATTCAAACCAGAGTATGGGAGCAAAACAAGGTGCTATTACAGCTTGGGAAAACTACGCCATTCGAAGTAAAGCAAAGTGAGATTGCAGTAATGAACTCACGCATTGGCATTATCCAATTGGAAAATAGCATTGCCTCGGCTCGAAACAAGCTTTTTGCACTTGTTCAAATGCAAGATGAAGGCTTTGATCTGGCAGACATCGAAGTGCAAACCGATAAAGAAGCTCCGGCTTTC
>DIMZ01000088.1:2100-11798 GCA_002425825.1 Cloacimonetes bacterium UBA5553
GCTCTTTCTCAATATCGGGGGTTACCGAACTTAAGCTATTGGAACAAGACCTTAAGAAATCAGACCTGAACCTGAAGCAGAGCTTTCTGGATTACCTGCCCAAAGTGTCGGTTGGCTATAGCTTTGCCCGAAGAGTTGGCGGTGATGATTTTGAATTCGATAACTACAGCACCAATCATGGCGTGAACCTGTCTCTATCTTATTCGCTGTGGAATCAGTTCAAAAACCGGGAATCCGACACCCGAACCAAGATTAGCAGGCATATTACCAAGCTAAGTTATGATAGCACATCGGAACAGCTAGAGCGTGACTATGCCGACATGAACCGTGAATTGCAGTATCTGGTGCGTTTAGACGAGCTATATAGCGAGAGGCTTGCCCAATCCCGCGAACAGATAAAGCAAGGAGAAGAACGCTATAAACTGGGACTTATTCAGCTTTTGGAACTGGACAAGACCCGCACAGAATACATAGATGCCGATATTGCCTACAACGCGAATAGGTATCAGATAATAGCCAAACAAGAAGCAATAAATAAGCTGCTCTCACAGCAAATCTTAGGAAAATGGTAGAACACAGCATGAAGAAATACATCAAGTACATTGTTATTATCGCGCTTATCGTTGCAGCAGTGATGCTGTGGGGACGCTATAAAAAGAAAAAGAACATGCCGGAATGGAGAACTGATTCACCTTCCACAGGCTCGGTAAGAGAAGTGGTTACCGCCACAGGCTCGCTTAATCCCTATGTGCTTGTTTCTGTTGGTACTGAAGTAAGCGGAAAGATAGAAAAGATTTATAAGGACTTTAATGACCGGGTTAAGAAAGGAGATTTGCTTGCCAAACTGGATACGGAGATTCTAAGAACCAATCTGGAAGCATCAAAAGGTGATCTTGCTAAGGCTACTACCGCTATGGAAGAGGCAAAGCTGGATTATGAGTTGCTAAAAGAGCTGTTTAAGAAGAACATGACTCCAGAATACGACGTAACCAAAGCTAGATTCAAGTATGAAACAGCCCAGCAAACGGTTGCCAATGCCCGTTTGAACTTGCAGCGCGCACAGAAGAACCTGGATAATGCCTCCATCACCAGCCCAATTGATGGTATAATTGTATCTCGCGATGTGGATGAAGGGCAAACTGTTGCAGCGAGCATGAGCTCACCAACCCTGTTCAAGATAGCAAATAACCTTGATCAGATGCAGATAACTGCTAACGTAGACGAAGCTGATATCGGCAAGATCAAAATAGGTTTGCCGGTGGAGTTTAGCGTAGATGCTTATCCCATGAATCGATTTAATGGCTCGGTTAAACAGATAAGACTGAATCCCAGTACCGAGTCTAATGTTGTGTCTTACAGCGTTATAATAGACGCAGCCAATCCGGAGCGCAAGCTTTTACCCGGCATGACAACAAATGTAACCATAGTTATTCAGGCAAAAGAGAATACTATGCGCATTCCAGAGACTGCCACCAGATTTAGACCCAGTCAGGAGATTTGGGAGCAGTTTGGCCTCAAATGGGATGATGAATTGCTAAATGCGGGACGCAATGCCATGATGGCTGCTGCCGAGAAAGCAAGAGCCGAGGTAGTGGCACAAAGCCAAGGCAAGCCAGATGAGAAGAAGGCAGAAGCACCTAAGACAGCTATGCCTCCGCGTGGTGGAAACATGCCTGATAGCATCCGTGCTAAATTTGCTGCCCGTCAAGGTGGCGGTGGCGGACAAGGTGGCAACTCCGGCTATGGAGCCATGAGCTTTGGTGGCGGTGCAAGAACACGTACCAGAACTGCAGTGGTTTGGGTTCTGGATGGTAAAACACCCAAGCCTGTACCCGTAAAGATAGGTATATCAGACGGGGCTTTTGTAGAGGTGATAGAAGGTCTTGATCCCAAGGCAACCTTCGTAACCGGCGTGATTATAAAAGACACCAAGCAGAATGCAAGTAATACCATGGCCCCTACAGGCCCGGGAATGGGACGCAGATTCTAATTATGGCAAAGCAAGAAGTAACACGTCTGTTAAGCACAGAGCATCTTGTAAAAACCTACATTATGGGAGACATACAGGTGCATGCACTGCGCGGGATAGACCTTAGCATAAACACCGGTGAATTTATTGCCATTATGGGTGCCAGCGGTAGCGGTAAAACCACCTTTATGAATCTCTTGGGCTGTCTTGACAAGCCCACCACCGGTTCATACATATTGGACGACATAGCCGTGCATGATATGAGCGAGATAGAGCTGGCAAACATCCGCAATCAAAAGATAGGCTATGTGTTCCAAAGCTTCTATCTATTGCCCCGCACTACAGCACTGGAGAATGTGGAACTGCCACTACTATATTGTAAAAAGTGCTCACTGCACGATAGACACGAAAAAGCCAGGCATGCGCTTTCCATTGTTGGTATTGCCGATAGAGCCAAGCATTTTCCCAATCAGCTATCCGGTGGTCAGCAACAGCGAGTAGCCATTGCTCGTGCGATTGTGAACGATCCTGCGTTTATCCTTGCCGACGAACCTACTGGTAATCTGGATACTCGCACCAGTATCGAAGTGATGGCGGTATTGCAGCAATTGCACAAGCAGGGTAAAACAATAATTATGGTTACTCACGAAAATGATATTGCCCAATATACCGATAGACTAATAACCTTCCGCGATGGCAGGATAATCAGCGATAAGCCCAATCCGAACCCCCGGATAGCTGCCGAGGACTTGAAGAATCTACCAAATCTGGATGAGGAGGATTGATGTCTATCTTTGGTATTATTAGAATCGCCCTGAAATCGCTTACCAGAAACAAAACCAGAACCTTCCTTACAATGCTGGGCATTATAATCGGTGTTGCAGCAGTAATAACCATGCTTGCCATCGGACAGGGAGCCAAGAAGATTGTGGAAGACCAAGTGAATTCTATGGGTACCAACGTGATAATGGTAACCACAAACTTCATGCAGTCTTCATCTAATGTCCGTCAAGCAGCAGGAGGTGGGAACCTTCTGGAAGTGGCAGACGTGGAAGCCATACGTGATAACGTTGATGGCGTTCTGTATGCCTCGCCTGTGTATAATACTTGGGGACAGCTAAAGTTTGAGGGGAGCAACTGGCGCACCGGCATAATGGGTGTTGATGCGGATTATTTCTTCATTCGTGATATGAGAGCCAGCCAAGGCGAGTTGTTCAATGCTTCAGAGGTAGAGATGGGTGCCAAGGTGTGCCTGATTGGCAAGACTGTTGCCGACAACCTCTTTGGCGATATTGACCCCGTGGACAAGATTATCCGTATCCGCAATATACCCTTTACCGTGAAAGGCGTATTGGAAGCCAAAGGGCAAAACGTGATGGGTATGGATCAAGACGACACAGTTATCGCTCCATACACAACTGTTTATACTAGGCTATTAGGGCAACGCTGGCGCAATATGATGGTGCTGGTTTCTGCTAAAAGCAAGGATGCTATTCAATTGGTGCAGCAAGACGTGTTAGACCTGCTTCAAAGCCGTCATCGTGGCACCACCAGCGAGGCATTCTCGGTTAGAACGCAAACTGAGCTTGCCGACACAGCCAACAGCGTTTCCAATACTCTTACCATCCTACTTGCTTCAATAGCAGGGATATCGCTTCTCGTGGGTGGAATTGGCATTATGAATATCATGCTGGTTTCGGTAACCGAGCGCATAAAAGAGATAGGAATAAGGATGGCAGTGGGAGCAGGAAAGCGTGATGTGTTGCTACAATTCATCATAGAAGCAGTAGCGATTAGCATTATTGGTGGGATACTGGGCATATTGCTCGGTTTTGGTGCCGCCAAGGTTGTGGGAGACATCATGAAATGGAGCGTGGACGTTACCCCCTGGTCTGTTGTTCTTTCGGTAGGGTTCTCAATGGCGATAGGAATCTTTTTCGGTTGGTATCCAGCATCTAAAGCAGCTAATTTGAATTTGATAGACGCACTAAGATACGAATAAACATTAACAATTATACTGTAACTCGAGGCTGATACGTGCTATATGTATCAGCCTTGCTGTTTGCATTGTTGCTTTTCTCATGCTCTAGTTTCGGTATTATTATGGATGCATTGCGGGTTTCATCCGTAATTCATGCGTATTGCATAAGCAATTGGAGCAAGGAAGCGGCATCAGAAGCTTTTTTTCATAGACAAACAATCCCACCAAGTTTTCTTTGTCCCTACACAAGACAAAAAAGGAATAATCTATGAATAGCGACGCGGATAGTCCGCTTTCCAAAATACGGAATATTGGCATAATGGCGCATATTGATGCCGGTAAGACTACAACTACGGAGAGAATACTATTTAACACCGGATTTCTGCACAAGATGGGTGAAGTGCATGATGGCAATGCTTTTACAGACTGGATGGAACAAGAACGCGAACGCGGGATTACTATCACTGCTGCAACCGTTACCAGCCTGTGGAAAAACTATCAGATAAACATAATTGATACTCCCGGACATGTGGATTTCACCGCAGAGGTTGAGCGTTCGTTGCGGGTGCTGGACGGTGCAGTGGGTGTATTTTGCGCTGTTGGAGGCGTAGAGCCGCAATCGGAAACTGTATGGCATCAAGCGGATAGATATAATGTTCCGCGCTTAGCCTATGTGAACAAGATGGATAGAACCGGTGCAGACTATGAGCGCGTTATTCAGATGATACATGAGCGTTTAACTCCCAATGCGCATCCGATAAATATTCCCATTGGCAGGGAAGATGGCTTTGAGGGCGTGATTGACCTGATAACCATGAAGGCGTGGCATTTTGACCCGCTTACATCCGGCTCGGAAGTTCATCTCTCCGAGATTCCTGAGAAGCTTATATCCACAGCGAAGCAGATGCGTGAAGAGCTATTAGAGGCAGTTAGTGAATATTGTGACGAACTGATGATGCTTTTCTTAGAAGGGGAAGAAGTGCCTGAAGCTCTGTTGAGACAAGCTGTTCGCACTGCTACTATCAATCATAAGTTTATTCCTGTTCTTTGTGGTAGCTCGCTAAAGAACAAGGGCTTGCAGTTGCTGCTGGATGCAGTTTGCGATTTTCTGCCCTCACCTTTGGATATTGGCGAAACCAAGGGATTTGACCCTCAAACACACGATGAAAAGTCTGTAACTCCAAATCCCAACGAGCCTTTTGTGGCTTTGGCATTCAAAGTGCAGATAGATAAGTATCTGGGTAAACTGGTGTACATCCGGGTGTATTCGGGCACGGTTAAGAAAGGTGCGATGTTCATAAATCAGACCAATGGCAAGAAAGAGCGTATCTCGCGAATGCTGCAGATGATGAGTAACCGCAAGAACGATCTGGATAACCTGCATGCGGGTGATATTGGGGCCATTGTGGGAGCTAAGTATATAGCTACTGGCGATACTCTAACTGATGGAAACATAGACATCTTGCTGTCTAAGATGCACTTTCCCGATTCAGTAATCTCCATTGCCATCGAACCAAAAACCAAGGCAGATCAAGAGAATCTCGGTGCGGCATTAATACGCCTGGAAGAAGAAGATCCAACCTTCAAAGTGCATACCGACAAAGATAGTGGTCAGATGCTAATCTCCGGTATGGGTGAACTACATCTGGATATCATTGTAGATAGGCTAAAGCGTGAATTTGGCGTTGCGGCAAATGTGGGTAATCCGCAAGTATCGTATAAGGAAACTATAACCAGGCAGGTTAATGTTACCGAAGTGTTTCAACGTGATATGAACGGCAAAGGCAACTATGCTAAAGTGGTTCTAAAGCTAAGCCCCCTTGCATTAAGTGAGCTTCCCGATGAGGCACGAAACGTATTCGTGAGCAGCATTGGTGGAGATCAGATACCCCTTGAGTATCATAAAGCCATCGAGGAAGCAGCTCTGAACGCTTTGAATGATGGGCCTTTGATTAGTGGAAACGTGGAACGAGTTAAAGTAGAGCTAATTGGCGGAGATTATAACCCGGTTGATTCTAATGAACTTGCTTTCCGCATTGCAACCGGTATGGCAGTCGGACGCGGTATGCGCGAAGCTGCGCCAGTGATCATGGAGCCTATCATGCTGCTAACTGTTATCAGCCCAGACGACTTTATCGGCGACATTATCAGCGATATAAACTCCAAACGCGGTAAGATTGATGTGATGCGCAGGCATAGCGAATATCAGCAAGAGCTTACCGCCGAAGCGCCGTTGTCCGAGCTTTTTGGCTACTCCACTCGCATTCGCTCTTTAAGCCAGGGGCGGGCAATCTACACCCTTGAATTCAAGAAATATGAGATAACTCCAGTAAGCGTGCAAAACGAAGTATTAAAACGTATTCGGGGCTATGTGGAATAAATACTTGACAATCAAAGTGGATTAACTAATATATGAAAACAGATAAGAATACGCCTAAAGAGGTACACATGAATATTGATCTCGTTATCAATGGCAACGTTGCCAATATGAAGATTGAGGGCATACTGAATAGCGAAAATGCCCACGTTCTGCAAGAGAAGCTGGCAGAGGTTGTTGCTTCCAAGGCAAGTATATTGGAGCTTGACTTGTTCGATTGCCGGAACATTAGTTCCACAGGAATCGGCAAGATATTGTTGTTCTACAAAGACTTCATTTCCACAGGCGGAGAGATTGAGGTGGTTCGCAGCTCAAACAGTGTTTATGAGCTCTTTTCTATGCTGAAGCTGAACCAGCTCTTCACAGTAAATCTGGGGTAGATGAAGCAAGCGAAGATTTTGGTGGTTGATGATAGCATTGCCATCGTCAACAGCCTGAGTACCATCCTGAAAGTAAGCGGTTATGAGGTGGATTCTGCCTTCAATGGCAGCGACGCTTTGCGCAGGATACACAGCGGTGAGTACGACATAATCCTCTGCGACATTGAGATGCCAGGTATTACCGGACTGGATTTGCTTGGCAGGGTGCGCAGGGATTATGACCGTGAGCTGGACGTGATTCTTATGACAGGCTATCTGGATCACGACTACTTCATTGAGGCTATCCGGCTGGGAGCATCGGACTTTATTCGAAAACCGGTAGATACCAAACAGATTATCCGTTCGATTCACGGCTTACTGGAGCGTAAACGCTCAAGAAACGATTTTAGTGATTTCTATCAGAATACAGAAATGGCGAAGTTCCAGTTCGTAATAGACCCGGCGCGTTTCTCCAAGTTTGCCGTATCCAAAGTGTTTAATGCGTACTTGCGTCAAAGCTTTCAGCTAAATCATAACTTGCTAAATGAACTGCTGATTTGTGTGGATGAGATGGTGTATAATGCTTTCATTCACGGCACTCTTGGGCTAAGTATTGCCGAGCGCATGCTTGATCATTCTAGAATGCAGCAAGTAATAGCAGAGCGGCTTAAGCAACCTGAAATAGCTGCGAGGAGATTGCGCTTTGAGTTTAGCATCAACCATCAGGACAATACTATTAATATCGTAGTGGAGGACGACGGCCCAGGCTTCGATTACGAAGATTGGCTCCAACGCGTGGCAGATGAACCCAAGCTGAATCTGGATGAGCATGGTAGAGGGATATCGATGCTTTATCATCTTGCCGACAAATTAGAGTTCTCAAACGGAGGCAAAAGGGTGTCGGTAAGCAAGAAAATTCTAACAAGCGGTTAAGCATGACCTTGGGCGATCTAATAAACAGGGCAAAAACTCTGGCAGAATCTACTGCCATTCCTGAAGCTGACTTTCTATATGTATTGCAATCGATTGTTAAACTTAGCAGAACAGAATTAGTTTTGAACGCAAACACCATACTATCCAATAACACTATAGATGACGTGTTGTCGTGTTTTTCTCGTCTAACGGCTGGAGAGCCACCTCAGTATATCACCGGTCAGGCATGCTTTTATGGAATTGAGTTATTTGTAGCTCCGGGAGTATTAATCCCGCGTCCCGAAACCGAAGGGCTTGTGGAACTGATAAGTAGCAGAATTGTTGCCGGTGATAGTATCTTGGACGTGGGCACTGGGAGCGGCGCGATAGCCATTGCATTAAAAAGCTTGTGTCCTGGGTGTATGCTCGACGCGATAGACATAAGTGAACCAGCTCTGGAGATTGCCCAAAAGAATGCCCAGAATAACGATGTTGATGTAGCTTTCCATCACGGGGATTTATTTCCTGATAACGGTAAGAAGTATGATGTGATTGCTTCTAATCCACCTTACATTACTGCTACAGAGATGGAGCAGCTATCCAGACGGGTAAAAGATTATGAGCCATGGAATGCTCTGTTCGGTGGGGAAGATGGCTTGGATTATTATCGAACCATGATCCTGCAAGCTAAGCAGCACCTTAGTTCAAAGGGCTTTCTTGCCTTTGAACATGGAGCTCTGCAGCACTNNTTGCCAGAAATATGGGATGGAGTAAAGTAGAGCCATATCCCGATTTACAGGGACGAGACAGGTACCTGCTGATTTATCAGTAAGAACAAATGTATATAGATATATGAGGTTTATAGATGGAACGTTTTATAATTGAAGGAAACCGCAATCTTAGCGGTACGATTCATGTTAGTGGGGCTAAGAATGCCATTTTGCCCATTATGGCGGCTTGTTTACTTGCTCCGGGTAAGTCCGTGCTGCGCAATGTCCCCAATCTAAATGACCTGAAGGCGATGGCACATCTACTGCGTGTGCTGGGTGCAAGAGTGGATTATGGCAAGGGTAGCATGAGCATCGACTCAAAAGACGTGTGTTACTCAGAAGCACCATATGAGTTAGTTAGCAAAATGCGCGCTTCCATCTATGTAATGGGGCCTTTGCTGGCACGATTAGGAGAAGCGAGAGTATCTTTTCCTGGTGGGTGTGCTATTGGCACCAGACCGGTTGATCTACACCTCAAAGCCATGGAGGCCCTGGGGGCAAAGATATCCATTGAACACGGCTATATCCATGCACAAGCAAAGCAATTAACCGGCGGCGACATCTACTTTGAGAAGTCCAGTGTAGGTGCCACTATAAATGCTCTTATGGCTGCTGTTTTGGCAAAGGGGCAAACCCGTATGTTTAATGCAGCAATGGAACCGGAAGTAGATACCACTATAGATATTCTAAACAAAATGGGAGCTAAGATAAGCGGTAAAAGCACCACCATGCTTACTATTGATGGTGTAGATGATCTCTTTCCCGTAGAAATGAGCATGATTCCGGATAGAATTGAGGCCGGTACATTTTTAGTAGCCGGAGCCCTTAGCACGTCTTCCGTAACGGTTCAGAACTGCGAACCGCTACATCTAACTGCTTTGATAGATAAGATGCGTGAAGCTGGTTGCGAATTTGATATCGGTGCTGATTATATCACCATAAATCCACCCAAGATGATAAAGCCCGTAAACATCATAACTCTCCCTCATCCCGGGTTTCCTACGGACTTGCAGGCTCAGTTCAGCGTGTTAATGGCGTTGTCTGAGGGCATAAGCTTCGTGGAAGACACCATCTTCCCAGATCGTTTTATGCACGTAGCAGAGCTAAATCGCTTACAGGCAAACATCCGCATGGACAGGAATGTAGCGTCTATAAAAGGCGTGGCTGAGTTAAGCGGCGCTGAAGTGATGGCTACTGACCTGCGCGCCAGTGCTGCCCTAGTGCTTGCGGGGATTGTGGCGAAAGGCACTACAATAGTATCTCGCATATACCATATAGATAGAGGCTATGATCGTATAGAAGAAAAGCTGAATTCCATCGGGGCAAAGAT
>DIMZ01000088.1:11815-21490 GCA_002425825.1 Cloacimonetes bacterium UBA5553
AGATTACGCGCATGGATTCATAAGGTCATTGCCCGGCAGCTAATAATTGATTTGCAGGATTCAACTTTGCGTGAATACTGCATTTCTATCGTACGTATTATTCTGCTTTCAGCTCTCTGGTCATAAGCTGAGAGATGGCATCCAGGGGTGTTTTATCCTCGAACAACACTGCATACACTTGCGCAACTATTGGCATATCCACATTCAGCTTCTTGGCAAGTAAATGAACGCTGCGGGTGGTAGTAACGCCTTCGGCAACCATGCTCATTTCCGAGAGGATTTGGGTAAGTTTTCTGCCCTTACCAATCTCCACCCCTACATGGCGGTTGCGACTATGAGGACTAGTGGCAGTAGTTATCAAATCACCTATCCCGGATAAGCCTAGAAAAGTTTCGGGACGCGCATTCATGGCTATGCCAAGCCTGCTTATCTCCACAATTCCTCGCGTGAGAAGAGCCCCAATTGTGTTATCTCCAAAACCCAGACCGCGTATAATACCGGCGGCTATGGCAATAATGTTTTTTACAGCTCCGCCAATCTCTACGCCTATCAGATCATCGCTTCGGTAAACACGAAAGTAAGAATTGCTGAAAGCCTCTTGAAGTTGCTTTAAAAGCTCTTGATCGCTGCCTGCAACTACTACTGTAGTAGGAACACCTTTTGCCACTTCTTCGGCGTGTGAGGGGCCCGACAGGGCATAAATCTTAGGTATTAAATGGGCAGGGAGTTCTTCCTTTAGAATAGCATCAATTGTTTGCAGGCTCCCATCTTCGATGCCTTTGGCTACGTTTACCACTGCCATTAAGTTTGGCGATTCCCAAAGCTCAGAAGGTATTTTACGCAAGGTACTACGAATAAACTGAGAGGGAGTGGCAAGGATTATCACTTCGGCTTGTTCGGCTACCAGGACAGAAAAATCATCGGTAAAGCGTATGTCGTGGGGGAGAACTACATCCTTTAACAGGTGTGGATTGCTGTGAGTACGGGTAAGTATTTGTACATAGCCATGGTTATACTCCCACAGAACAACCTTGTGGCCATTATCATGAAGAACCTTGGCAAGGGCAAGCCCCCAGCCCCCGGCCCCTATTATTGCAATACGCATGAATGGATTTAGCTTACTGCTTTTTGGGGTCAATTTTAAGGTTGCAAATCAGTCCCAGATCGTCATCATCGTCATCGTCAAGATCGTCGAAGTCGTCTTCATCATTGTCCGCAATCCAATCTGGGCAGAACAGCAAGTCTTCTTCATAATCCCAGCCATCCACGTTGTCTAATCCGAAACGCATCAAAATATCGGCATCCCAAAAGGAATAATACGTGGTTCCATCCTGAACAGCCCAAACTAAAACCGGGTTTTTATAATGTCTTATATCTACTTTATGGTTTTCTACCAGGCTGAGAAACTCTTTTATCTTCTTGCTGTCACTCTCTTGACGAAACTGCATAATAACCTCACTTCTTAGAACTTATAATTCAAAGATGCGCCAAACTTGTTCTCGCTATATTCCTTTAGGCGCACCACAGAACTATTATTGGACTCTACACTACGGAAGACATGCGTGTAGTCAAGTGATAAATTGGTATTTGGATTAAAGAACCAATTGAACCCGGCCGACATTGTATAGGTATAGTCGGCTCTTCCGCCATACCACGAGCCCCCGCCTTGAAAGAACTTCTCTTGATAGTTTATGCCCAAAGATGGCTGCCAGGTTACTTTACCTTTATCGGACACAGGCATTCTGGGCATGGTTAGCTTGGCATAGTATATATTGGCATCGTAAGAAGCATCAGCATCGTTCACGCGATTGTCGTTTTCGTAAGTACGATAATCCAGGCCTGCATCTATGGTAAAAGTTGGGAAGCGATGGGCAACACCCAAGCCACCTGTAATCGCCAGGCCGTCTGCTTCGGTGAAGAACTCGTTATAGCGATAGTCTTCTGTGCGGATGCTTGCTTTTAGAGTGGTAGTTCTGGTTGGTCGTACAGCAAGATCGGCTCTGGCAGTGTTCCTGCTATATGCGTAGTTCTCCAGTTGGTCTGTGCCATCCCCATCATTAAAATCCCTGAAGTAAATATGGGGCTGGTACTGATAACGCGCCGTAAGATTCCAGTAGTATCTGTCAACGCGCAGCTTGATTGTTGCATCACGACGATATTTATTGGTGTTGCAAACGTTTTGGTTGATATTAGCTACTACTGATGGAGTAAACTTCCACCATCTGTAAAACAATGGGTAGCCAAGCTCAATCTGGGTACCAAGATTTATGTCGTCGGTAGTCTTAACAAAATCCAGCAAGTGATGATTGTCATCATAGCGGGCAAGATCGTAGTCCGAAAGCTGGAAAGCATTATCACTATAGTTTCCATACACAGACACATTGCCTGTGAACTGGGCGAACAATGCACTGCTGAAGCATCCTAATGTTGCTATCAAGCATACAAGCATCATTCTCTTACCAGAGAAACTATGAGCTGTCTGAGCCGACGGTAGGTATGTTCCGGATATCAATGCCATTCAAACTCCGTTCTATTGTTGTTTAATAAGCACCGGTTAGGCGATGAACATGTGATCGCTGAGTGCCCTGAGTTCATACTCGCTGCTGTTATCATTTATGGGAAGCTCAATCTTCTTGGCTATTCCAAGGTTCTTTATCCCCTGAACGTGGTATTTTGTAGTTCTCTTAATACTAAAGTCTATGGTTTGAACCAGTTCTCCGTTGTGATACACGCCGAGTTTGGGTGTGCTACGGTCTAGCAAACGAGGGCGTACATATACAACGGCATTGCGTTTGTTGTTTACACTGAACTTCAAAGCTTGTGAAGGCAGAAAGCTGTAATAATCGCTGCTTGAGCCATTGTGCACGAGGCTAACTGCTCCGCCGTGAGCCTTTAAAACCAGATTAGCCAGCTTCACTGCTTTTGCAGGCTTTGGTGGAATTACATGGAAAGCTCGAAGATAAACAGACCTGGAATAGCACAAAACCTCTATGCTCATGGTATTGGCAGGGATGTCGATGTTGATCACATCATAAACTGCATATGTGTTCACAGTTTTTGCCTGCTTCAATGAATGCGTGGTTCTGCTTTTGGCTATAATAGTTACTATCTCGGGCTTGCGGAGTGCCTCGGTGCTGAAGCTGCGAATCTGGAGCTTTTCTATACCGTTGGTATTAAGCTTCAAAGACTTTTCCGGCAGCGACCTGTAATAGTAATGATTTCCTGCTTCTGTTTTCAAAATACGTCGAGAGCCGGGATTGTCGAAGTTCAATGCCTTATACTTGGGCTTGGCCTGGGCAAATAACGTGCAGCCAAACACTATGAGCAGCAGGGCTAATGCAATGCGTTTTATCATTTAAATATTCCTTATATTTCTTCGTCTGGATCTACAATGTTGGCCATAAAGCGTCGGTCGTGACGATCAAATACAATCACAGCGATGATGGCTGCCAGCAGGACAACTAAGCAGATAACATTCACAGTTTGATTGTGGATGAGCGAACTGAAAACCTTGCCTTCTCCAACCTTGGGCATGGTGTCGAGGCTTAGGGGAAGATCATACTTCTTAGCCCAGCGTAAGATACGACGAACGTGCAGGACTGTGATGTTTCTCTTTGCCATTTTCATCATCACGCCTTCTTTTTCGTAGTTACGTTCTGCCAGTTTTCTGTTAACACCTTCCGGAATGAGGTTTGCATTAGGCTCGCTACCTACGTTAGCCAAGCCTGCACCGATATTGACGAACAACTGATACTTGCTATCCGCAGGTAGAAGCTCTTCATAGGCAGACATTCTAATATCTACGTTATCCATCAAACTGGAACCGATAAGCAGTGGAACTTTGTTTCTTTTCATTGCTTCACGCAGGGCAGCAACACCATTGTCGGAAAGCCCAACGGCAAGGTCTTCTTTACCGCCCAGAGAGGCATATGATGCTCCAAAATTGAACAAGCNNTCTCGCATGATGCTTTCGATATCCAGCCAGGTTAGTTCTTCTCTATTTGCACCATAAGATGCCGAGGATAAAGCAAGGATGATTCTGGGATTTAGCCCCATTACCTGAATGGCAGAATAGAGGGCTAAGTTCACTGCAGGATTACTGCCTGTAATACCAACAGCAACATTATCGCCCGGGGATAGCTTTAGCTTGGTGAATTCTTCCACAAAAATGGCGGCTATGTTGGGATTAATAGCTGCTCTTTTATCAGAAAGCAAGCCCCTGTCGGTGGTGATGGAGCTAAGGCGCATGCCGATAAGACCTGTTTTTAATGGATCATCAATTGGGTCAATCTCTATCTGCCTGTTCTGCAGCTCCACTTTCAAGGAGTCCATGGCGCTTTTCATTAACTGAGCGGCAGCCACTTTCATGTCGTAATTATCTGTCTTAATATGAACATAATTAACCTGCGCTATGTAGAACAGCACTATGGACAGCACAAACAAAGCAACAAGGGAGCGACCGGATTTTAACGATGGACGGTACATATTATATCTCCCCATGGAATACAACCATTAGTACCAGGCGCACTAACACGGCTGNNGTCGATATGGTTTTTAGGAAGCCCTGGCGTTCAAACCAGTTGGCGATAAGTCCCGGGACAATATAACCAATTGATTGCATCTGGAGCTGATGGATAGTGATATCATTGAACACCAGCATTCTGGAAGCCCATCCCAGAATGAAGCCAATAAGAATACTTAGCACCATTCTGCGTTTTCCAAACAGCAAAGCGAAATTGCCAATAATACGAATTATGCCCCAGGTTGCCAAGCTGATTAGCAGGGTTCCCAGTATTTGAAGCGGTTTGTCCAAATATAGAGCCAGATAACCAGGTACAACAATACCACCTGCTGATGCTCCTAAAAGTTCACTAAAGATTAAGCTGATAATTACGCCGATTCCGACTGCGGCTTGCACTACTGCATCGATCACTTACGGCTCCTTTTATTTATATCTTTCATTTTATGTTTAAAGTGAGCTACAATCTGAGCTCCGTATTTAATGTTTCCGGCTATATTGCCGATTCCAAGCACATGTGCTTCTGTTCTTGTTAGTTCCAATACTTTTTGGTAGATTACTTCGGTAAGGGGTTCGCCAAGAGCAAAGAGCTTTTCTTTCGGGATGCCTGCCTGTAGGGCGAAGGACTCAATCTTCTCCGGTATTTCGCCGGTTAATAGAATATATGAGTAATCTGTATCTTTTACAGCTTCTACCAACTGTTGGCTGCGGAACAAGCGATCCGCGCGGCTGTTTAGTATTATAATCTTTTCCACACCCTTCAGATTTCCTGTAATCATGTTTATAATGCTTACAGTAGATTGGGGGTCGTTGGCGGCAAAGATGTTATAGAAATTTATCACTTTTTCTTTGTCCACAATGCGGTATTTCTTCAAAGCTCCCGGATCAGGATGGGCTTTTTGCATTCCCTTCAGGGCAACTTCTCTGGGTATGCCCGCTTCTGCACAAACTGCCAATGCAAGCTGCACGTTTTCTAAGTGCTCTATATACTGAAAGCTATCCACTTCTTCTTGAGTTACATCGGTGGGTCTAATCTTGTGTATCTTGCAGTTTCTGCTTTTAGCAACTTTTTCCAGAATACCAAAATGCTCGTTTTCAGCAGTGTAGCATACACCGTTTACCGGTATGGTATTANNATTACTAAGGCTCATGGTTACACTCTGAACTGTGGAGCCCATCAAGTCGAGGTGGTCAGGGCGGCAGTTGGTTATAACGGCTATCGTGCTGCGGATGAACTTGCGTTCGGTTATCCACTGAAACACGGGATTAACTGCCATACATTCTATAACAATGGCATCGGGCTTGTGGCTAACAGCATGACGGAAGATGTATTTTTGCTCGATGATATTTGCCCCCATCAAGCGAATAATGGCTGCTTCTCTGCCATCAGGTAGCACCACTCTGGGAAGGGTTCCGGTTATCTTTGCCACCGTCCGCTTACCGCCTGCGCGCAATCCCGCGGCTATCAACCTTGTTACACTGGATTTTCCTCTGGTTCCGTTTACGTGAATCCTGATAGGGATGGATAACACATTACGGGTATGCCTCCGGTATTCAATTATCCAGTATATCACCAGAAGCAATGTCGCAAAAATCAGAACAGTCATTTACTCCCCTGTTTGTTTTGTACTTAGGCATCATTACGTACGGCTCCCAAATGCTCATAATGGGCAGCCTCTATAATGCTGTGCAATATCCATTCCACATTGGCGGATAAGGTTGCTATTCGGGATAGCCCGGCACAAACTAATCATTGCGCATCTCTCTCCAATTATTCAGACATCGATTATGAGTGTCTTGAATATGCAAGAACATTCACGAGCTAAGTACCTAGCAATAATCCTGTTAGTAAACTTACAGTCAGGCATATCGCTTTAGCATGATAGTCGATTCACCCTATTAATGAATATTAGGTACGTAAGTCTATCCTGCTGCTTCCTTGCAGCTATCCTGTGTCGAACACAGGATAGCTGCAAGGAAGCAGCATGGATTCAGATATGGGTTATCTGTTAGAATAGTGAATTATGAACTGAAAGATGATGACTACAGGTTTACTTCTACCCAGATGCCAAGACTAAACTTGCTGGTACCATCATCACGTTTTTTATCGGTTGTTGTTTCGTAGCTGCTGGTTAATCCTGCGCGGATATTGGAGTCGAACTGGTAGCTTGCACCGGGAGTGATTACGAGGCGTGAAGTATCTCTATCAACTTGAGTGTTTTCACGTCCCTGAGTTTCGTCATAATTCCTGTCGTAGGTAAAAGCCAAACTTGAGCTAAGCTCGTTGTTTATGTGAATCTTACGTTTGGTAAAAGGTATCGTGAAACCCCTACCAGACCTGAAGCTATAAGATACGTTACCATTTAGTGTTTGATTATTACTCGTTTTAACAATCTGGTAAGTATCCATATCGGTTATGTTTTCAGTTCTTGAAACTGCTAAACTCATATTGGCATTCACAACTCTCATAATGCTTCCGCTGAAGCCCAATAGCGGATTAAGCGATATAGTTTTGGTCTCCTGTTTGGGTCTATCCCAGTCAATTGGACCATTTTGGCGTATCGTATTCTGGAAACCAGTATTAAGCCTGGTACCGGACAGGTATTTGTCCATCTTAATCCACTTTTCGAAGTTCATAAGAGTAATGGTTACATCCGGGAATGTATAGCCTATGCTTTGATTACTTGCATTGGCATATCGTTTATTGGTGGTGTATGAGTAGTTTACAACGCTATCTATGTTGCGAGAAATCATTAAGCCTGAACCAAATGTGATAGTATTATCATCTGTAGTTGAGTCCAGGAAGCCCTCAGGCACGCTGTTTGGCAAGCCCAATTGGAACGCAAAGGGTAGTTTGTCTGTATTGCGGGTATAGTTCATGGTATAGCCATTTTGGTAAGAAGCAGTGATGTTTTTTATGCGTGACATTGAGTTTAGCATAGTAAAAAGATAGTCTTTCGGTTGTGAAGGAGGTCTATTTGGTTTGGCAGGCTTGGTAACATTTTCAGCAGAGCTAGAATCATCCACAACAGATACCATCTCGGCAGAGACAGACATATCAAGGCCCTGTTCCATGGCTGATCTTCTTAGTTTCTCCTCAAACAGCGCTCTGGTTTCTTTTTGTACTTTTTCGCTCTCAGCCGACTTATCTTCAGATTGGGCGTATTCTTCATCAAACCTTTTTAGCTCTTCTGCTATCCATATTTCACCCTCACTCATTTGCTCATGCTTCAGCTTATCTGGGTCATATTCTACGTCAATAATGTCTTTTGGTTTTTGCTCAGAAGGCTTAGGTGCTTCTTGTTCATTCGGTTTCTCTGGATCGGCAGGTTTTTCAGGAACAGGTGTACGGCGTTTAACCTTCTGAGCCCAGGAGCTTAGCAGATTTGAGTTTTGTAGGCTCACATTCATCCTTAATCCCCTGTTCGCATTGCCATCGCTTTGATATACCTCAAGCTGCTGACCTTGGCTGTTGTCCACGTATTTCCTCTGTGTGTCTGCGTATCTTGCCGTGGCGGTAGCGGAGAAGGATAATATGTTTGGGATATAATTTGGATTGAAGTTTAGCCCCAAATCCTGCACGTATTCGTTTAGCTTACCTATGTTTACAGTATGGAAGTAAGACTTTTGCAGTAAGTCTCGTTTAGTGTTTAGCCTGGCAGTAGCAGTTAAATCACTCAGCAATGGCCAGCTAATGTTGTTATCTGAAGTAAGCTGTCTGCTATCCGTGGTTTGGGTGCGTTCGAACCAATCGAATGCATTATCTCTTTTCTCCCAGTTCCAGCTTTTAGGCTCTGTATTATTGTAGGTAAAGCTGTTAGTCCAGGTATTGGGCATGTAACCCAGTCGATAGTTTTTCCAGAGGGCAAAGCTGGTTTGATTTGCAGGTAGATTCAGATTGTAATTTATCGTACCCCGATATGATAAAGTGGTATCAACCATGGTTGGTGAGTAGCGGAACGAATTCTCGAAACGAGCACTTAGTGAGGTTCTATATAGAGTATAGAGCAGAACTTTATTCTTGGGGGCTGTTCGTTGGCTTATACCAAAATCGGCACTATATACCAGATTCTCATTCTTTTCGCGTTCGCGCTCTTTGTCATCTTGAATGTTGCTGCGTAAGAGGTCGGAATTAGCACGGAAGCGTGGAATACCCAGAGTGTAGTTACGGGCCAGCGATAGCGGCATATCCAGGCTCCATGAGTTTGGGAACAGCTTATTCAGGAAGTATTTGTTACCAATGTTTAGAGACTTGGTGCGAGTGTATGCGTTTTGCCTTCCTCGCTGGATGGTCGGATTAAAGTTCTCGCTTTTCTCTTCATAATCTACCGTAAGCGTGGCAAGGTCGGCAAAGCTGGAATTCAGGCTTAATCTGGTAGCCACACCAAGGTCTTGATATGGGTCAATCACTCGCATATCATTGAAGTAAACAGTACCATTGTAAGGTGGATAATTATGGTCGTGAGGATTATAAACGCCTACATAAATATCTCTTATGTTGGTTAAAGTGGGACGGCCTTTGTAGTAATAGACCTTATTATCGGCAACCAACGAGTCGGCAAGAGCATCGGGGTTTTGCAGTTTAAGTGCAATCATATCTTGCAGTAGGTAATCCAGCTCAATCCATCTTGCACTGTTCATTTTGGTTTCGTAGGGGTTTACCGGAACTCTTTGGCGAATCTGATAGTAGTTTGTAGAGTCTGCCCCGATTCGGAAGATAATATCCAATGAGTCTGGGTTTAGATGAGCAGGATTACTGCTGGCTTCGGGGTATACCCAGAATCGCAGGCTATTGTATGATAGCAGATTATATGGGTCGAACATGCGTTGCCGTAATAGGCATTGCTGACCCTTGGGGAGGTTAGTTAAAGCCAATGATAATGCAGACTCAGATGATTCCCTGTTGTCTTGATAATACACCGTTCCCGGAGGAGAAGTATAATGGCTACGATTCTTTTGATTGTTCACAATGCCGGATAAGTAAGACGTATTCTGTGCATTGAGCTCGGTCTGGCTTAGGATACGGTTGTTAAAGTTGCGTACAAAGAAATCCTGCCATTTGTTGCCAACCAGTGAAGCATCTGCAATAAGGACTTTAGCTTCCTTGTCTGTTTCCAACCAGATTCTGGCATACGAAATCTTGCGAAGCGTAGGCG
>DIMZ01000088.1:21520-24207 GCA_002425825.1 Cloacimonetes bacterium UBA5553
GACAATCTGGTAGTAGCTTGGGTCATTAATCGGGATTCTATACAGCTTCCAACCGAAGCTATTCGTGTTCTCGATAAGCAGCGAAGTTGTATCACTCAGCGAAATTGTATAGCTGAAGTATCTATCCAATCTGTTCAGAACACCATTTCCGTCGAGGTCTTCGGTATCCAGCACCCTGTTGTTTTNNTTTCTGTTCCATTTATCCGGGGATAATCACCATATTGGTCAATCTCGCTGTTTGCTACATCATTGGGGTCTGCTCCCGGCTGTCCACTTGCGATGCCATCTAAGCCTATGTCTTCGTCAATGGTTAGAACACCATCGGCATTTTTGTCCTCTGTGTTCAATACATTGTAGCCGCCAAACTCCGTGTAAAAGTCTTCGTTGATATCTCCTAAATCGATGTGCAGGTTAACATTGGCCTGTGGAGTATCCAGCTTTAGCATCACCTCGATATACTTCTTCTGCGAGAAGTCTAATTGGTTACCGAGATATTTCATCACACCAGCCCAGCTATTGGTGGTTGCTCCTGGCATACCAATGGTATTAGGGAATACTTTTAGTGCCAGTACAGTAACGTTCTCGGTCTTTTCTCTATCGGTAAGCGTTGAAGCGTCTTCCACCATTTGGCGTTGGATGTTCTTGGGATTATACCAGTTCACTCTTCCCTTGGATAGAGCTGTACCATTGGGTTTGCTGCCCAATACCCAGGATGAGAAGGTAACGCCAAGCGGGTAGGCTTCTACTATTGACTCCATATCATCAACGTAGGATGCTTTTTTCTTGCCATCAGGATCACCGTAGATGTTTGGTAAAGTGAAGGCTACTTCACCGGATAGGTTTATTTGGGAAGCAGCAGTGGTGTTTATGAGGGGCAGGGCATCTATCCATCTGGTTAAAAAAGATGGTTTAAAGTTCATTGTTCCGTCTATATTCCCCATCCACATTTCGATGTTTTCATTACCGATGCGTGGGCGTTTGTCTTCAACGTTTTCACTTCTATATATCATAGTAGCCCCCAGCTTGGCATAGTCTGTAACCTGCCAATCTGCTCTGATGCCCGCCAAAGACTTCTTGGCTACGCTAAACATGCTACGGAATTCGAAGTCTATCTCAATGCGCGAATCAGGATCTTTGCCTGCGGGAGTAAGGAATGTGATGCGACCAAAGTCATAATCTACTATATAGTCTATGTTCTCGCGTTGTTCGTTGCCGTTCACTCTTACTTTTACGCTTCCCTTCAGGATGCCACCCTGAGAAAGCTCAATGGCATCGCGTCCAATCTTTCCGCGAATGCCTATGAAGAAGCTGATATCTTGATAGCTAATGCTCTCATTCTCTTCCTGATATACAATGGCATCTCCCAGTGGTTTGAAGGGCTCAATAAAAGGCAGGATAATGAATCCTCTGGATAAATCAACAGTAGTGTCATCACCATTTATCAGTCCGTCACCATTACTATCCAACCGCAGATAATCCATATAGGTAATGAAACCGGGTGTGGACAGTGAATCCGGCAAGTTATAATTGCGGGTGCGGTCAACGTTTTCCGTGAACACCTGAAGATTGAACCCATCACTCTTGATATTGGTCTTATTCATGTTATAGATGTTACGCATCTGGTAGTGCCAAACGTTGTTGCTATCGTTGGGATTAAACTCTTGATTCCTGCGCCGGATTACGAAGGGGTGAATACGGCCATCTGTTTGTTGTCCCGGAGCTAAGCTGGGAACCGGAACATTATCTCTACGGGTATAAGTTACAGCCAATGTCGCTCTTCGGTCTATGCTCTTTAGGATGTTTATAGTTCCGGCACTGTAATCCGTTACAAAGTCCGTACCTTCAATCAGCTCATCATAAAATGGCTCATAATAGTCATTGGGGCTAAAATAGATAATGTCGCCTGGAATNNGGATGCAACGTTGTTGCTGGCATTTGCATCGTCAATAAACAACCTAACAGTGCCATTTGCAGGAAGCAGATTAGGATTCGCCACCAGCCACTCACCACTGGGGGAGGTTAAGATACCGTTGTTCTTCCAACCCTGGGGTATTCCCACATCGCCATCGCCATATATTAAGAACAGGCTATAGGGGTCGGCAAGGTAATACATATTGCGGGGGGCATAGTCTCTGCTACGCACAATAGTGGAGTCCGCCTGGCTGGTACCCACATAGCTTTGGGTATTCTTTTGGCTTTCTTCTTTACTGGCGATAACGCTAAGATCAAGATTGCCATACTTGAATTTAGATGTGATACCAAACAATCCTTGCGAACTGGTATTATAACTAATGTATCGTGAACCGCTCAAGGATAGAGTAATATTTCCGCCCTCAATGCTTTTCACAAATTCATCTTCATCACCAGTATATTTCACATTCACGTTATTCGCGTCGAATAGCTGCTCATCCTGACGAGAGTTATACTTCAGATTTACAGCAATCTTCTCACCAATCGTACCACGGAGGCGCAGATTGGTCTCTTGTTCCATTTTCAGGTCGAATGTTGAGCCCTGATTGGTTTCAAATATGGGTATCTGCTTGCGCTTTGTGCTGCTTGCCTGTAGAGTTAACTTCTGCGTCCCATCCAGATTAAGCCTGCCTGCAGAATTGCCCAATAGCTTTTGGACAGCTCTGGGCATGGCAATAGCGGGGATATCCAGCACAAATTCTTTTATCAAACCTCCG
>DIMZ01000242.1:0-310 GCA_002425825.1 Cloacimonetes bacterium UBA5553
ATATCTGCTCCGAAAGCCTGCCATCCTGCTCGAAGATAAATGCATCATAAAAGGTGGATACCAATAGGATATCGCGCACCCGCTTTTGCATAAGCTGATGGAATATGTCCTCTCCAAACTTGAACTTATTATAATAGTAATTCAGCTCTTCCAGTTTCATCACATTACCTCAATTCGTAGTAGTTTGTATCGGTTTTTATACTCGCTTCGGTGCTTGGATTATGTCAACATCTTTTTTTGGGGCAATGCTGGCTTTGAGAGGATTGTAGTAATCTCCCTCCTCTCCCTCTGTCGTTCCAACTTCCCACTC
>DIMZ01000242.1:386-10451 GCA_002425825.1 Cloacimonetes bacterium UBA5553
AGTCGGGAACCTAGCAAAAACAAAACGTCAGGATGACGTTTCTACCAATCCTGTCGTTCCAACTTCCACCCTTGTCGTTTAACGTTTAACCTCTAAGGTCTAACCTCTCTACTATCTCTGTGTGGTAACCCATTAAAGTATACAGGGTCTTTAAGGTTAAGATAATCATTTCTGAGTACATCGCAAAGCACAGGTGGCATAAGCAGATTTATTGGTCTTAACATATTGTTATCTATGCTGATGATATCTGAGGGTGTCATGTTGTTCCGATTCCTGTTTTTCCTAAACATATTGAAATAGATCATATACAGCCAAGCCTTACTGACAAAGTCGGGAAAGCTATGGAAGTCTTCAAGCTTCAGAAACTCATTTTCAACACGACCATGGAATGCTTCAACGTCACTGTTAAACCTGGGCGAAGCAGGTGGAATAACCTTGTGCTGTACATACTGTTCGACCGTATCCTGAAAGAAAGTACGAGTATTGAGCATTCTATCTACAAATTCAACTCCATTATCGGTTTGAATGCTCACCTGAGATAAGTCTATTCCTGCTCTCTCCAGATGGTGGATGAGGTATTTGGCAAAGATACCGGTTGCCACAGCATCCAATCGGTTGCTGAACCCCAGGAACAACCAGCCCGTCTTGTAGTCTCTGGCAGAAATCATAAACTTGGGGACATCTCCCTTGCAATAAGCAGGATAGCACTCTGGGATGTCATTTAGGTACTTCACATCCATCTGGATCTTTTGAAAGGGCTTGTATTGGGCACGGATCGCACTCATATCCCATCGTTTCTTCCATTTAGTTGGTCGTACCTTAATCATTCCATTCTGCTTTAGTATCTTGTTCACTGTTTTGGGAGAACACTTCAACCCCAAAATACTTATCATCTGTCTGGCACCAAGCTGATTCTTGGTCTCCTGTCGGAAGCGAATGATCCTTTGTCTTGTTTCTTCCGGTAGCTTCAACGGATGGTTCTGACCAACTCTGGATTTGTTTTTCAGGCTCTCCACACCTATCTGGGAATCATAACGTCTCACCCAGAGCTGAACAGTCCGTCTGGTTGTGTTAAATTCTCGCGCACAAGCCGAAATACCATGTGCTTTGGCATAAACAACCATCGAGTAACGAAAAGAATACCTTGACTTAGAATCGGGTATCATTTTTATCAACTTTCTGAAAGTTAACATGTGTGCCAGTATTTCTAACCCTTAGATTGCTGGCACGCTTTATTTTCATATCCCACATAATACTAGACTCATCTGCACTATGCAGAGAGGACAATTCAAGCTTTTCTTTACATCTAGCCAAACATCCCCTACATAGAATCGTATCGCGAAACTGGATTGCATCAATCAGGCCTGGGAGGACGGTAACGCTAGCTTTCGTCAACCACCACGGTGAGTTTATAGCTTTTACAATGTTAGATTCCATCATACTCATAACTGCTTGTCCTTTTTGATCTTGTTAGTACAACGAAACGACAAGAAGTATTCTCGGAAAGACTTCACTTCTGACAAAGAATACTCTACTTCTCTAATCCCATATACTGGGGTTGTTTGTGACCTTATTTCTTTCATTCTTTTCATCACTCCTTTAGGCAATATTCTTAGTGATTTACCCTGTATACTTAAAAGGGTGACTCTCCATTGGTTGGGTAGAGGCTGGGTAGAGGCTGGGCTTTCAGTTTGATATAAGTGAAATTAACTAATATTTAGCTCCTTTTCAACTATCAATAAGGGGTAGGGCACTTAGTAAAAAAACAGCTTGCTACATCCATATTGAATATCGGGGGTTGCGTGGAGGGGATACGCATTAGAAACCACAAACTATCTGATTTGCCTCTTGACACTTTAGCCGCATTTATCTTGCATGAGCAAAACAAAGTAAAGGGGCTAACCAGCGTGCAGCATGCAGGAATACAAGACTTTATAAACGCCTTCCAAAGCGACAAGCGTCTGCGGGACACCATAGTAGCGCAGGATGTTAAACCGGAAATGGCAGCAGAATATGCAAACTATCCCGATGCTTTATTGCCCCAGGTAACAAGTCTCTTTGCCTCGTTTGGGATTTTACAGCCCTATAGCCACCAGGCTGATGCGCTAAATGCCATCTTATCAGGTAAAAATGTGGTGATCAGCGCGGGAGTTGCCAGCGGAAAAAGCCTTTGCTATCAGGCGGCTATCCTGAACAGCCTGATTTATCAGCCCCATAGCCGCGCCTTACTGCTGTTCCCCACCAAAGCCCTGGCACAGGATCAGGCACAAAAAATGCAGGCCTTGCTTATTGCCCTGGCAAAGCAAAACATGAAACTGCCAGGCATTTACAGCGGCATTTATGATGGTGACACGCCCAATGAACTGCGTGGTAAGCTGCGTAAGCAAACCCAGATTCTTTTCAGCAATCCTGATATGCTACACTTGGGGATATTGCCCAATCACAGCCTTTGGAGCCAGATGTTCTCACAGCTAAAGTATGTGGTGATAGATGAAACTCATATCTACCGCGGGGTGTTTGGCTCGCACTTTGCCAATGTTATCCGCAGGTTAAAGCGCATCTGCCGGGTGTATGGCAACAGTCCGCAATTCATCTTTACCTCTGCCACCCTTGCCAATGCCAAAGAGCTGGCGGAAGCACTGTGTGAAGAGCCTGTCAGCCTTATAGATAAAGACGGCTCACCACATGGGGAAAGGCATTTCTATATCTGCAATCCGCCCATGATTCAGCCCGAGCTGGGCATAAGACGCAGTTCGGCTCAGGAAGTATCCTCCATCACCAAACGTTTTCTGGATACGGGCTTGCAAGCCATCCTCTTTTCGGAAACCAGACGCAGCGTTGAGATGCTATTGGTGTATCTGGGTAATGACAAACGTAATGCCAACCTGATAAAAAGCTATCGTAGCGGCTATCTTGCCGATGAACGCCGCAAGATTGAAGCAGACCTGCGCGATCGCAATCTGTCTGTAGTAATATCTACCAATGCGCTTGAACTGGGCATCGATATCGGCGGCTTGGATGCTGTATTCATAAATGGCTATCCCGGCACTATTTGCGGAACCAGGCAGCAGGCAGGACGGGCAGGCCGCAAAGCTAATACCGCACTTTGCATTATGGTGGCAAGTGCCAATCCGCTGGATCAATACATCTGCCAACATCCTGAGTATCTGTTCGAAACCAATCCCGAAGAGGCATTGATAGACCCAAATAATACAGAGATACTGCGCATGCAACTGCTCTGCGCCATTTCGGAAATGGCATTGCAAGAAGGGGAAAGCTTTGGCGCGCTACATTATGGTAATTTCTTTGGGCATCTTCAATCCCTGGTGGATGATGGGCTGGTGAAACACAGCAATAGCCGTTTTACAGGAGTTAGTGGCACCTATCCTGCTGGTGACGTGTCGCTGCGCAATGCGGGGAAGCAATTTCAGATACTGTATCAGGACGATCTTATCGGTTGGGTGGACTATTCCAGCGTAAACTGGATGACCCATCCCAAGGCGATATACCTGCATCAGGGCGAGCCCTGGATAGTAAAAAAACTGGATTATGAGAATAAAACTGTGATGTTGGAACCCACGCAGGCGGATTATTATACCCAAACCATTCAGCGCACCGAGATTAGCCTGAATGACCTGATACACGCGGAGAAGGTATGCGGAGGTAGAAAGCACTTCGGCAAGGTTACGGTTAGCATCACCATTACCGGATTTAAGAAGCTGCGTTTTTACAATCAAGAAATAGTGGATCAGGAAAGCCTAGATCTGCCCCCATGGATTACCAAAACCGAGGCATGGTGGATTTCACTTTCGCCTCAAACTGTAGAGCAAACCCGGCTTTTGGGGATGTGGAACAACGATCCTAACGACTATGGCCCCGACTGGAATGCACTTAAGCAGCAGATAAAAGAACGTGACGCGCATAAATGCCGTTCCTGTGGGGTTGGTGGAGAGCTTGAAGTGCATCATTTGGTTCCCTTCCGCCGTTATGCCAGTGCCGATGAGGCTAATAGCCCCGACAATCTGGTTAGCCTCTGTCCCCGCTGTCACCGTTTGGCAGAGCAACGGGTGCACATGCAAAGCGGATTGGCAGCTTTGGCTTATGTGATAGGCAATTTGGCACCCTTCTTCGTGATGTGCGCTCAAAAGGATATTGGTGTGCACAGCGAGGATAAATCTTCCCTCTCCGATGGAACTCCCGTGATAGTGATTTACGACAAAGTACCGGGGGGAATAGGGCTAAGCAGAAAGCTGTATGAATTGCACAACAAGCTGATAGCCGCAGCCTTGGACAGAGTGTCGCATTGCTCTTGTGAAAATGGCTGTCCCGCCTGTGTTGGCCCTGTTGCAGAGAATGGAATTGGTGCAAAGGAAGAGGCGTTGGCTATTTTGAAGCTGTTATATCAGGGCTGATTCTGGCAATAAGCTTAACAATTACTTGCGCAAAAGCTGCTCTATCTCAGCTTGCTGTTGCTTGCATAGATTTATAAAGTTAACCGCATGGCACTGGCTAAAATGCTCTTCTGCCAGCTTTAGCTGATGCAGGGCGAGGCGGTAATAGCCTTGTTCGCGGTTTATCATAGCCAGATTGAATCTTGCTCTGCCTGCATCGTCTATGTCATTAATCTTTAGCACCTGCTTTAGCTGCCTGTAGTAAAGCTTGCGGGCTTCGCTATAGTTCTGCCTGCTTTTGGCTATGTTACCCAGGTTTCCCCAGGTGTGGGCAATACCTTCCGCGTCCTTAATCTTACGTTGCAAGGCAAGGTTTTCCCAGTAGATTTGTTCTGCCTTTTCATATTCTCCGGCTTTGTATAGCAAATCGCCAATGGCATCGCGGCAAAATGAGATGCCGGTGTAGTCATTTATCTTTAATGCAATCTCCAGAGATTGGTGGAAGTATTCCCGTGCAGTATCGTAATCCTCTTTGTAAAACAGCAGCTCGCCCATGTCGAAAAGCGTGATGGATTCTTGCATTAGGTTGCCTATATGTCTGGATAGAAGCAGGCTTTTGTTATAGCATTCCAATGCCTTGTCATAATCCATGGAGTTACGGTAGTGTACACCCAGATTAAGGATTACTTTGGCAAAGCCGTTTCTATCTCCTTCCTGTTCGGCATACTTTAGAGCCATCTGATAGTATCCCAGTGCTTCTTGCTTGTGTCCTCTTCGCGATAGCGCAGTGCCAATGCCGTTGCAGGCAATGCGGAGCGATACTTTGTCTTGTAAGCTTTCTGCTAGGCTAAGTTTATGGCGGTAATACTTTTCTGCCATGCGGTATTCGCCTTTGTTAATGTATGCCTGTGCTATTATTCCGGCAAGCTTATGCTGCACTTCAGGTTTGCCCGATAAGGTGGGGTAGAGTTTCAAAGCCTTTTTGAAGAATATATCAAGCCGATTGCCATAGAGACAGGATTCGAGATAAACGTTGTTTGCCAATTGCTTCAGTTCGCTATTCTTCATCATTTTCAGGTTCTCGTCCAGATACGTAAATAGCTGTGAGTAATTCGCAGTGTTGTTTAAATACAAAGCTCTTAGATAGATGGAGTATTCATTCTGGAAGGCACTAAGGTTTTGGCATTCGTCCAGTAATTCTTTGGCTTTAGCATTGTCACCCAGCATTATGCAGGCTTCTGCCATCCTTAGATAAGCAGCATTTATCTCTTCGATGTTGTCGCTGTTACTGGCAATAATCTTGTAATAAGCCAAGCTGCTGCTCCATGCGCCAGCGGCAAAGAACATCTGAGCTGCTTTACGGCAGTGCTTCATTAGTTTGGCGCTGTCTTCAGCCTGGCTAAAGTGATATATAACTGCGGGTAAAAGCTCAGCCTCGCGTTCGGTATTCTGCTCCAATGCTTCGGCAATCCTCTTGTGCAAGCTGCGCTTTTCGCTTAGCAAGATACTGCGATAGATGCAGTCTTTAAGCAGGGGATTTGCAAATACATAAGCAGGCTTGTCGGAAATGTTTAGCAGTTCCAATGTTCCGTCCTGCATCAGTTTACCTACCATCTCGGCTACCTTGCCCAGTTCCGAATAGGCTCCTAGTTCGCTTATCTCCTTTATAGTGAAGGGGCTGTCGTAAATAGATATCAGCTTTAGCAGTTGGCGGTGTATTGGGGGCATTGTCTGGAAGCTGGATAGTAAGATGCCTTCCAAACTGCCGGAAAGCTTACCCCTGCTCTGCCATTCCAGTATTGCCTTCTCGGTTAGCAGGTCTTTGTTATAATCCTCAAATCCCTTTATCTGGTTTAGCATGGCTACCAGGAACTTGATATTACCACTGCAAAGCTTGTGTAGCAGCTTTTGTGCAGCCTTGCTAACCAAGGGGATGAAGTGCTCCACTATCCTTTCTGCTTGTTTAGTCTTTAGTTCACCAATGCTTATGTTGCTGTTGTTATAGCCCTCAGGGGTATCGATTTTACATTCAGGTGTGCAGGTGAATACCACCTTGCAGTTTGCAACCAACAGCATTGGAAGCATCTTTTGCATAAGCAACCTTGATGCCGGATCAAAGCTATCCAGATTGTCTATAATAAAGGCATCGAAGTCTCTAAGTAACCAGGCGCATAGCTCTGCAATGCAATCCAAGGCTATTCCTGCGGCTTCCTTGGACACCTGATGCTCTGCATCGGCATCAGGGAAAAGGTATGCGTATATTAAGCTGTCATTCCAGCTTATACCGTTCTGCGTAGCTATTTCTGTGATGCTGCCAAACTCATGCCTGATAGACACAAGCTTGCTTTTTCGGCGAAGCAGGCTGTAGAAAAGCTCCAAGCGCAGCAAGTGGCGGGATTTCTCGCCTACTACTATCTCAAGTTTACTGCCCTTAGCTTGCAGCATGTTACATAGCTGCCATAACAGGTATGATCTGCCCGAGCCGGTATTGCCGCTGATGGTTAATAAGCCTGCATCGGCTTTAACTGTGAAATTGCTAAGTAAGCTTATGCTTTCTGTATCTACAATGCATGGCAACTCAGAGAAGGACTGACTATAGTTTAGCCAATGCTCAGGCAATTCGCTTTCGAAGAGGTAGATGGGGATAGCTTCCTTTATGCCTCTAACTTCAGAACTGCCCACATATCTGGTGGCAAAGCGCGATTCAATGTATGGGAGTATCTCCTTGGTCATGGCTATCTGCCCCTCTCCGGCAAAGCTTAAAAGCCGTGCTGCCACATTCACGGCGTTGCCGATGATGCCGTATTCCCATCGCCCGGTAGCTCCAATTGGGCCACAATAGATATTGCTATAGGTAATACCAATGTTGCATGTTACATTGCCCGTCATACATCCCGGCAGACGTTGGGCACATAGGAAAGCACGCTCGATGTCGTCACCCTGAATAACCGGAACACCAAAAAGAATCAGGATTATGTAGCCTTTCTCTGTGTAATCGGTTTTATTTATCACTCCGCCGAACTGGTAAACCCAGCGTTGAATCTTTCCGAATATGCTATCATACACGTTAATTGGTATCTCTTTGCCTTTAGCAGCCTGCAGGTGTACGAATACCACCACGGCATTTCTAAGCTCTGCGCTTGCTGAAGCTTCCTCTACCTGGTTTACCACATCATGGGGCAGGAACATAGCTTCTGTGGCAGAGCTAATTGGCATAAAGGTTTGCCTTGCTGCTGTGGTGTGCTTACGGTATTTGTAGATAAGCAGCTCTTTATTGGGGTTTGTGGCAATCTTGTTGTATAGCCACGCCAGGGACTCTGAGTAGATGTAGTAATCCAGATGATAGCTTGGGTCACCAATTATGTTTATGCAGAATTCGCCTAGCACAGCTCCGCCATGAACCCCAAATCCAAAACCGTATTCCAGCATGTATTCGCTGTTTAGCTTTTCGCACAATACCTGTATCTCAAGGATTATGCTGCTAAGCGTTGTTTCACTGTCCATGCCGGCAAAGAATAGCAAACAGCTATCTCCACCAAACTTCAAGATATCCCCTCCATGAGGGTGGATTAGAGTGTATAATGCTTCAAAATAGTGGTTTAATACACCGGTAACTATCTCAATTCCATAATAGCCCTTTTGGTGTGCGGACTCTGTAATTCTGGTAAAGCCATTTACATCCAAAAACAGCACAGCCCCATATAGCTCGCGGCTAAATGGGAGCTGAGCAATCTGTTCGTTATATACGCTAAGAACAGTTTTAGGAATAATACCGCGTGCTATTTCTTGCTCCTTATTCCCTCGCTATTCATGTGGGTATCTATAAACCTTTGCAATTCTGCTCTGCTGCCGTCGAAGCCTATAACAANNACAATGTAAAAGGCTTTGTCTGCATTAGCTGCACCAAGGTCATGGAAGGGTAGCTGGGCAGAGGTGCTGAATCCGCAGTATTTGAAGAAGCCATCAGGGGTTTCAGACTTGAATACTATGTAAAATGGAACTTCTTGCCCTCCACTTTCTGCGTACACCGGTTCCCAAGAGAATAGCACGTCATTACCAACTATAGACAGACTTGGGTTTTGGGGTGGAAGCAACTGAGTGGAGCTAACTACTATGAAACGCTGATATACTACTTGATCAACCAGCAAACCGCTTTCCACTCTAAGCCGTAAATCATACAGCCCGGGATTTGCGAATACATGAGTGAAGCTCTCACCAAAATAGTCAAAATTACCGTTGTTGCCTATATCCCAACAGATAATTGTATCCTGATAGCCATGCCCCTCAGTTCTACTGCTTACCATTACAGGTGATCCGGCTACCACGAAGCGTGGGTTGGCAGATGCCGTGGCTTTGTGAAGATAAGGCTTTGCCCCAATATCCGCTCGTGATCCGTCTTTATCTGGAGGCAAGCTGGGATTACCAGTATCTATACAGGGACTGTCTCTTAACAGGGAAAAGTCACGCGTGGCTACCGATCTGAACATTGGGTTTTGATTAATATTGCCGAGCCCGGGATACAATCCCTGGCCGTAGTATATATCGTTGTAGCTGTTTGAGATAATGCTGCCAAGGTTCTGGATGGGTACAGGCATGGTTTGATTATCGTTCCACATGATGTTGCTATTAAAGTTTAGTGTGGTACTTAATGCTTTTACTCCCACAGGATAACCATAGATGGTGTTATTGACCACCATCAAAGGCCCTCCACCCAAAAGCTCGAACGCTTTGCTGTTTGGGATGGGGTATCGCAGCAGAAACACTTGCTTACTAAGCGGCAGAGGATTTGAGCCGGAAGCTCTGATACCCGTAGCGCAGTCCATAATCAAGTTGTTCTCCAGCACTGTTCTATTGCCACCGGCAATCAGGATGCCTACATCGGTGCTGTCTATTTCTGCTCCTTTCAGGCTGCCTTTCACGTTTGCTCCCAGATAGATGCCTGTAGTGGCAAGACGCAAGGTGCTGGTGCTGTTACGAACTCGCACATTAGTAATCGTGGGAGTGCTTTCTGCGCGCCAATCGGCATCCATTAGCTTTAGTCCGGTAGTATAGTTAGATATCTGCATATCCCTTATACTTAGCTTATTAAAGCCGGAGAAACTGGCACCGATACTTTCGTTGCGCAATGTGCTGGTGCTGTTTCTTACCCTCACGTTAGTAAGGGTTGGCGTATCCCGGCTACCGGAGCTATTCATATCATACTGGATTCCCGTGTCATAATACTCAATCTCCATGTCGGATATCTTTGCCACCACATTGCCTTCAATCTGTACGCCTGTGGAGCTGGTTCTTAGCGTATTACTGCTATTACGCACCCGCACGTTTGTTAAGGTAGGGGTGCTGTCTGCACGGAAATCAGCTTGCATCAGCATGCCGGTAGTAAAGTCTTTTATCTCCATGTCGTTAATAATCAATTTGGGTACATTGCGCACAATAATGCCATTAGTTACGCTACGCAGGGTGCTGGTGCTATTGCGTACACGGACATTGCTAAGGGTTGGTGTGCTGCGACTTCCTGCACTTATATCCTCTATCCGCAAGCCTATTGCCACGTCCTCAATCTCTACGTTTTCTATCTGGGGAGCATTATTTCCACTAATTGCTATGCCAAGCCCGGTGCCAACAGAGCGCAGGGTACTGCTGCTGTTGCGCACACGCACGTTAGTTAAAGTTG